>NZ_CP132957.1:2724570-3027300 GCF_030863805.1 Kineothrix sp. MB12-C1 | reverse complement strand
CATATCACCCTTGTCCTTGATTGCCTGGCAAAGCTCAATAAACTCATCGTAGGTCGCAGGCTCTGTCCAACCGTTTTCATCGAAATATGCCTTGTTATAAATAATACCTTGGGTATTCTCACCCGCTAACGGCGCCGTATAAACTTTACCGTCAAAGTCTGTTGTTGTCTTAAATAATGAAACGATTTCATCGGATAAAGGTTCCAGCTTCCCTGCCCGAACGTAAAGAGCGGTATCTCTCATTTCCATTACATCAGGAAATTCTCCTACGCTGTCTTTCGTTTTTATAAATTCACTGTAAGCACCACCGTTACCCGGTTCAATGGTTACTGTTATATCTGGATAAGCTGCATTAAAATTATCTACGATTTCATTCATAGAAATCTTTGCGCCTTCATCACCGTCTGCAAATATAAAAGTAAGTGCTGTAGGTTCTGTAACAATTGCCTCCGTATCAGCGGTTACATCTGCTGTTTCCTCAGCACCTGCTGTATCTTCTGTATCCTTTGTTTCTTCTACTGCTGTCCCGGTATCCGCTGCCGGTACTTCTGCGCCGCTTCCACAGCCTGCCAGCACGGTAAGTATCATTGCCGAAGTCAACAAGCCTGCTACTATTTTCTTTTTCATTTTCTTCACCCTCCAAGTTTTTTCGCTTTATATGTCAGAAATCATTTCTATCGGTTGGCCTTCCGTTTTCATACTTATAATATACCAGTTTTATTACAATAAAAAATGCACTTTTTAAAGCTTCAAGTGCATTTTTTTAATATACTTTTATTTTATATAGACGGTGATTAATTCGCCGTCTGTTACCAGATACATATATCATGCCTTTTCAGCTTAAGCATTGCTTCTATGTAATAATAATCTCCGTAAATAATATTAAATTCATGCTCCTGACTATGATAAGCTGCTGTTGCTTTTTGTAAGAAGCAATCGTTTTCCCTGCCATAATCACAATGATTCTTATCCAACGCCTTTAACAGCCTAATAGCCGCGTTCAGATACACCTCCTTTTCCAACTCTTCCACCTGCCTTGCGATTTCAATCAGACCTCCGGCTGCAATGGCTGCCGCTGTATCATCACACCACGCAGGCTCCTTTGGCTGTCTGAAGTCTACCGGAATAATACCATCCTCCGGAATGTTCGCAATGAAGTAATGGGCAATTTTTTTGGCAGTATCCAGATACTCTTGTTTTCCCGTATGCTGATAACTGATTACAAATCCATATAATCCCCATGTTTGCCCTCTTGTCCAGGATGAACCGTCTCCATAGCCCTGTCCTCCATAATCCCTTACCCTTTCTCCCGTATTGGGATCGAACTCTACAATGTGACACACCGAACCATCCCCACGCACGAAGTTTTCCATAACAGTATCAGCATGCATCATAGCTATCTGCTTGAATCTTGGATCATTCGTTTCTTCACTTGCCCAATATAATAAAGGAATGTTAAACAGGCAATCTATAATCGCCCATCCTCTTGTGTCATCTGTCGCCCCGTCATTCCATGCCCGAAGGAATTTCCCTACCGGATTAAAACGCCCTGCCAATATATTGGCAGCATGAAGTCCTCTTTTACGAGATTCCTGATTACCTGTTAAACGGTAATCCGCTACCGCAGTAGGCAGATACATAAAGCCTACGTCATGATGCAGACCATAATAATCGGTGAAACATTTATCCAACTTCTCTTCCGTTCCTCTGGCAATATCCGCATATTTCACATCTCCTGTTTCATGATACATAAGCCACAGCATACCGCCCCAGAATCCATTAGTCCACCAATTGATTCCGTCATCGATTCCAAAGGTCTTTGTAATATCACTTCTGTCATCATGAACACCGTTTACCGTCGTATAAGGAATCTTATCCTTCGATTTGTCACTGACCCAATCCATTTTTTCAACTATTTTATTTACCGTTTCCTCTACCCAACTTTTATCCTGTTCTCTAATCATTTTTATGCTCCTTTCACTTTGCTTCATTTCGTCGTTTCGTAACCGATATTTACATCCGTATTATTTAATCTTATAATAGAACAAAAGTGTGCTTTGTTCCGCGCGCGTAGATATGCACACCTGTTGAATGGCTGCACTACTTATAATTATTTCCTAAATGTGCAGACCTACTGAATAGTTACATTATTTCACTTAAAATCGAAAGGATTTCCTCATGATAACCGTATTTAACTGTGGTTACGATTCCAAGCACCGCACCGTTCTGGATATGTACCGCCCCAACGGAACCCCCGATTATACGCTGTTGATTATTAAAACAGAAGCCTTTTTTGAACAAAATAAAGAATTCATAACTATACCTGCCAATACCGCTATTTTATATAATAAAGAAAGCTATGTTCATTATGGCTGCCATAACCCGAACTATAATGATGACTGGATTCATTTTGACTTTTCAAAAGAGGATCTATCCTTTTTTGAGGAGCTTAATATTCCCTTGGATACTCCCTGTCCGCTTTCTTATGTAGGACAGCTATCCGACTATGCAAGACTGGTAGTCTTGGAAACGCACACCGCACATCCTTTTAAAGAGCAAATCATCGACTCATTGATGAGAGCCCTTTTATATTCCTTATCCTCCCAGATTCATGAAACACCCAATGAAATTACTACCCACAAATATTATAATGAAATGAATTCCATTCGTATTGCTATTGCCAATGCCCCTCACAAAAAATGGTCCATAGACGAAATGGCGAAAAGTATACACATGAGCCCTTCCTATTTCCAGCATTTATATAAGAAACTGTTCGCCACCTCCTGTATGCAAGAGGTTATTCAGGCACGGCTGAAAAATGCCTGCTTTTATCTGCGTACTACGGATATGTCTATTCAATCACTGGCATCCTTTTGCGGTTATGAAAACGAACTCCATTTTATGAGGCAATTTAAAAAATATATGAATATGACGCCCACCATGTATCGTGCCCATTATAAACAGCAGGAAGTATCTTTCACCTCAAACCAATCAAAATCTGCCGGTTTACCAAATCCTGTTAAATCCTGACAGCAGATTCCCCACATGGCTCCCGTGAACCAACCTTCTGCACAAGCTTCATCCGAAAGAAAACTGGCATCATATTCATCGCCGATCCATTGTTCTTCTCCTCCTTCTATCCGATACATGAATTGCAAAGTAGTTCCTTTCAGAACCGCTTTTAGAATAATCTCTCGGTTTCTTTCTATAGGAATATAATCTGTTAAATATTCATATTTTTTATTTTCTGCTTTCAATACCGTAACACACTTCCCCACATCCTCATCATGAGAAATATGCAGATAGAAGTAATTATCTGTATCATATAAAAATACTAATCCTGCCATCTGTTTGAACACATCCGGCTCGAAATCTATTTTTGTACTGACCTCCATATTATATTCTGTCATACGTCTGGCAATCAGGCTCTGACTGAACTTGGAGGACAAACCGCTTCTGCCGTACATCCGCAAATATCCCGGTCTTTCTTCCAAGGACAAATAGGTTTCATCCATAGGTACTCTCAATGATTGATAATCTGCTAAAAGCATTTTTTCATTAAAATCATCCCGTTGCGGGAATCCTTTATATTTGCATTCCGGCAAGTCCGGTACCGATACCCTTTCCTTAGGCATATTGTCTTGCGCTTCTTCCTGATAATCGAGCACCAACCAGTCATTCTCTGTCCACTTCACCTTTTGAATAGCCGTTTCCCGACCCAACATATATCTTCTTTCTCCCGGGAATTTTTTAGCATCTAATGGATTTCGTTTATCCGATGCCCTTGCGCAAAGGTGAACTATATACCATTCTCCTTTGCCTGTTTCCACTAAATCCGCATGTCCGGCTTTCTGAATAGCAATACTTTCTCTATGCCTTGAGGTCAAAATAGAATATGCCTCATCTTCCGATTCTCTATTCATAAAGTCTGCCTGATACATTTCATACGGTCCCCATATATCTTTCGATCGCTGAATCGTCTGACCGTGTCCTTCTCCCGTTCCGGTGTCCGCACTGAACAGATAATACCAATCTTTTCTCTTGAAAATATGGGGACCCTCAAGAAAAATTTTATCCGCAGTATAAATATCCTTCACCGGACCTATCATTTTCTGTTCTATGGGGTCGTACTCCTGTAAAGTCAATCGCCCAATATATTTCTTCGGAACCCTGTGGTCTGTTACCATACTTACCATATATTTTCTTCCGTCTTCATCATGGAACAAAGAAGGATCAAAACCAAAATTATTAAGAGGTACAGGTTCCGACCATGGACCATGAATGTTATCTGACGTCACGAGATAATTCATAGTATCATACATATTACAGTAAAAAGATTTTACAACCGTATACACCAAATAAAAAACACCTTTATCATAAGTAAGACAAGGAGCCCATATGCCCTGGGAAGCTCCTACTCCTCTCAGGTCAAGCTGAGATACTCTGTTTAAAGGATATTCAATCAACTCCCAATGAATTAAATCTTTTGAATGATGCAGCCTTATACCCGGCCACCATTCAAAGGTAGAGGTTGCCAGATAGAAATCCTCTCCTACCCTGATAATAGAAGGATCCGGATGAAAACCTTTTAAAATGGGGTTGTCGATCATCTTTTTCATTTTATTTTCCTTTCTTTTTATACTCTTATTTATCTCCTTTATATCATTTTTGTTAGCATTTCAGCAATATAATATCCGGCTTTATACTGACCTTTCCTGCTTTTATATTAACTATGCCGCCGCCATTGCAGGTATAAAATACCTTTAAGCGGCGGCGGCATACATCTTTCTTTATTCATGTAATTCCAACGGCAGTCCATCCGGATCAGCGAAAAATGTCATTTTCTTTCCTGTAAACTCATCAATTCGAACCGGCTCTGTTTCAATTCCAAGCTCATGCAATTCTTCTATCACTTCCCCAATATCATCTACCTTGAACGCTAAGTGACGTAGTCCGCAAGCTTCCGGATAGCTGAGACGCTTAGGGCTGACCGGTATACCGAACAATTCAAGCTCCACATCTCCTAACTTCAAATCTAATTTATAATCATTACGTTCTTTTCTGTAATTCTCGCGAATTACCTCGAATCCGAGCAGGTCCACATAAAAGTGTCTGGATTTCTCATAATTGGAAGCGATAATAGCTACATGGTGTATCTGTGTTAATTTCATAATGTTATGTACTCCTTTTTTCTTTATTGTTTTGTATATTATTTTTAGTTATTTCTATTTTTTCTATTCTTTTTAGAAAGAAAAATATAATTGCAGAAAATATAAGTATCATGAAGAGAAGAAATAGTCTTAACCAATCCATCATAAGCCAAATATCACCACCCACTATGATATTAGGGCTCAGATTATATTCATCCACAAATATACCCATATTCCAGAAAATTCTACAAGATATAAATAAACATACCATACATAAAATTATATTCAATCCTAACAAAATTCTTATTTTCATAAATAAATCCTTCCTTTCTCTTCTCCCCGCAGACTTTTCCCCAAATAAACTTATATACTATTGTACTTCTTTTTCTTCATCATATAAACACTTATATTATTACTACAAAAATCCTCTTATTATCACCTATTTCTTTGGCTCTAATAAGAGGATATCTGTTTTTTATTATATTAACCTGCCTATTTTAATTTTATATTCGTTTGAATACCGGCATATAATCAATCGGCGCATCGACTGTAATATTCTCTCCGCCCGAATATACGGTTCCATCATCCATAGCCTCCCAGTTAGAACCTTTCGGCAGGTATACCTCTTTTCTGCGTTGTCCGGGCACGAGAATAGGAGCTACCAGATACTTTTCACCAAACATATACTCCTCTTCGTTATCCCAACAGATTCTATCTTCCGGGAATTCATAGAACAGCGGCCTCATTACAGGAGTTCCTTTTTCGTGGGCCTGCATCATCTGTTCACGAACATAATCCCGCAAGTCTTCCCTTACTCCAATATACTTCTTGCAGATTTCATAGACCTCTTCACCATAGCTCCACACTTCATTCGCAGCCCCTGAACAGCATGTGCTTCCACCTGTCGTTCCTTGTTGGGGTTGTCTCGGCTCTCTGTCTCCATGTAACCTCATAACCGGACAAAATGCCCCCCATTGGAACCATCGCACAAACAGTTCCCTGAATTCAGGATCATCAGGGTTTCCTCCATGGAATCCTCCAATATCGGTTGTCCACCATGGGATTCCGGCAATTCCCATATTCAGTCCTGCCGCAAGCTGATTACGCATACTGTCAAAGCTGGAGGCGATATCCCCTGACCATACAAGAGCTCCGTATTTTTGGCTTCCCGCCCACGCACAACGAAGAAGATTCACAATATTCTCCTGTCCCTGTGCTTCCATTCCGTTATAAAATGTTTTGGCATATTCTCTCGGATATATATTTCCTATCTGTAAATTACTTCCCATATGATACCTATAGTTATCGAAATCATACACTGAGTATTCAGGCTCCGCTTCATCCAGCCAGAATATCTTTATTCCATACTCATAATAATTCTCTTTCGCTTTGTTCCATAGATAATCTCTCGCTCCCGGATTAGTCGCATCATAGTGGATGGTAGCTGCCTGAAAATCAAGCCCTACTCTCACTCCCCTATCGGTACGTATCAGATAACCCTTTTCCAACATTTCTTCATAGTTCTCGCTTTCTCTTTCCACCGTCGGCCAGATGGAAACCATAAGCTCTATTCCCATCTCTTTCAATTCTGCTACCATTGCCTTCGGATCCGGCCAATACACCGGATCGAATTTCCATTCTCCCTGCTTCGGCCAATGGAAGAAATCTACAACAATCACATCGATAGGCAAGTTTCTTCTCTTATACTCTCTGGCAACTTCAAGCAGCTCTTCCTGTGTTTGATAGCGCAATTTACACTGCCAGAACCCAAGACCGTATTCAGGCATCATAGGTACTTTTCCCGTAACATCCGCATAAGCTTCTTCTATTTGAGCCGGAGTATCCCCTGCCACTACCCAATAATCCAAAGTTTTCGTAGAAAAGGCTTCAAAACTCATAATATTTCTGCCGAGTACCGCTCTGCCTACTCCCGGATTGTTCCAAAGAAGTCCGTATCCCAAAGAAGAAAGTACAAAAGGAACGCTGGCCTGCGAATTTCTATGTGCAAGTTCTAAATCGAGCCCCTTTAAGTCCAAATATGGCTGCTGATATTGCCCCATTCCATATAACTTCTCATTTCTATCTAAGGACTCGAAACGCTGTGTCAGATGATAATCTCCACCGGGAATCGCTTTGAATTCTCTCGCCTCCACTTCAAGGGCGCTGCATTTCTCTCCACAGATATCCTTTCTATTTCTGCTGTATTCCTCCAGAATAAGCTTATTATTTCCATTATATATCTTTATCTTTCCAAACCTTGTAATTTCTGCCCGGATTCCACCATTGGTAATTGTCCCGACATTATCATGTACTTCTATCTGACATTCTGTTTTTTCCGGCTTTTGCAATGCCCAATCAGCTTGAGGCATGCTGTCACTTTTGATGGCCCGAATCCTCAGGGCATTAGCTCCCCACGCTTCCAGCCATACTTCTTCACCATCGTAGTAAAATACCAGTTTCCCATCTCTTTTTTCAATCATAGCAGTATACCTCCATTTTCGTGCTTTTCTCTATCTTGATAATTTTCTTTCCCTCGTGTTTTTCTCTTTTCATATTTTCACTCTTTATCCTTTGACCGCTCCGCTTGTCATACCGCTGATAATATATTTCTGCATCAGAATAAAGATAAGAGCAACCGGAATAATCGTTACTACAGCAAATGCGGTCAAGTAACTCCATTTCGTTCCATACTGACCCATAAAGTTAAAAATTCCTGCTGTAATCGGCCGTTTCTCCTGTTCCAGAATGAAGGTCATTCCGTAAGCGAGATCTCCCCAAGCATACAGAAAAGAAAAAACACCACACACCACAACTCCTGGCTTCGTGATTGGAATCAACACTCTGAGAAATGCCGTAAATCGGTTACAGCCATCGATATATGCAGCCTCCTCTAACTCCTTAGGAATTGATGCGAAATAATTCTTAAGAATCAACACCGAAAAGGGAATTCCTATTGTCGCATCCGCTAAAATAGTAGAAAAAAGTGTATTATATAAATGTAAATTCTTAAACATAATGAACAGCGGCGTAAGAAGTACCGATACCGGGAGCATCTGTGTGATAAGGAACACGAGGATAACCCCCTTTTTTCCTACAAAGGCATACCGGGCAATACCATAAGATGCCGGGACTGCAAGAACCACTGCTATCACCATTGCCGATAAGGAAATAATTAAGCTGTTTCCAAAGGATTGGAACATATTAAAATCTCCGCTGTCGAACTGTACCATATAAGAATTCAGGTTTAATATCTCAGGCCAAAAAGTTGGAGGAATCTGGAAGATTTCTTTTTCGGTTTTCAGGGATGTAACGAATATCCAATACAACGGAAATAAAAGAGTACATAAAACAAGCACAGATACTATACAATATATGACATTTTTGCTCTTCGATAATTTCATTTCTGCTCCCATTATGCTTCCTCCTCTGTATACACATATCTTAAATATATGAGACTAACTATAAATAAGATAACGAACAGTACGTTGGCCACCGCTGCCCCCTTACTATATTTGAACATCTCAAATGAAAGTTTATAGGAATAGGTGGACAATACTTGTGTGGAATTGACCGGCCCGCCGCTCGTCATAACATATATAAGGTCATAGACTTTAAAGGTATAAATGAATCCGAGTATGAGTACGGACTCAATTGTCGGCTTCAACAAAGGCACGGTAATCCTCCAGAATGCTTGCAGCTTATTGGCACCATCGATCGAAGCACTTTCATACAATTCCGTAGGAATCGTAGTAAGCCCCGTTGCAATCAGAATCATATTGAAAGGAATTCCTATCCAGATATTAGAAAAAATTACGGCTGGCATCGCTGTCGTCGTACTTGTCAGCCATTCTATATTTTCTCCTATGATTCCTAAGCTTTTTAGAAAATAGTTGATAATTCCTACATCGGTTCCAAACATAAATTTGAAAATAAGACCCGTAATCGTAATTGGTATCATCCATGGCATCATCAAAAGTCCGCGTACCGGTTTGGAAAAAGCAAAATTTTTATTAAAGAAGACCGCCAGCGCAAATCCGATAATAAACTGGAATATTAAGCATGAAACAGTGAATATAAACGTATTCCAAAGAGATGTGCTCATCACGTTATCTTGCGTAAACAGATCAATATAATTGCTAATTCCTATAAAATCTCTTATTTCACTCTTAAGACTTCTGGCTGTTACATCCTGAAAACTCAGAACAAAATTGTATATAATAGGATAACCTACGAAAGCGAGCATATATACTAAAGCTGGAAGTACGAAAAAAAGGCCTACGTTATCATACTTAAAAAAATTTCTTATATTTTTCATTATATTTCCTCCATTTGGGCAAAAAAAGGGCAGGGAATTACATTTTGCTGTATTTCCTGCCCTTACAACCTTCTACTGAGTTAATATCCCATCAATGGTTGCCTGTGCTTTTGCCGCCGCATCTTCAGGTGTACTCGCACCAGTCATAACTTCATTAAATGCCAAGGAAATCGCATCTGATACATCCGGCCACTCAGGCATAGGTCCTCTCGCATGTGCATAATTCATCTCCTCTACAAATGCTTCATATACTTCATCTCCTTTGAATTGCTTTTCTGCAATCTTAGAGTCGGAAGAAATATATCCCATAGCGTTCATCATATATAAGCAGTTTTCTTCTTCTGTAGCAAATTTCAGGAAATCGACCGCTGCAGCCTCATTGCCTCCGGCGATAACAGCATAGTTCTCTCCTCCAAGTCCTGAGGCTTGCTGCACATCCATCGGTATGGGCGCCACACCCCAATTTAAGTCAGGTACCTCTGTTCTCATCGTCTCTACCTGCCATGTTCCGTTAATCATCATTGCAAGGTTACCGGAGATAAATTGATTCATCGTATCTCCCTGTGTCCAGTTAATCGCTTCTTTTGTCATAGCACCTTCTTCTACCATTTTCTGAACAGCAGTCAAAGCCTTAATACCTTGCGGAGAATTTATCTCATACGAAGTTGCTCCCGTTGACCACACCCATGTAAGGAAATTGAAGGTTCCCTCTTCATTCTGTAAGCTACAGTGTGCAAAACCTGATACATTATCTTTACTGCAAGCCTTTGCCGTGTCCAGAAGTTCATCCCATGTGGTCGGAACCTCACGATTCGCCGCACTAAGCATATCTTCATTGTAATAAAGGAGTAAACAGTTGCTTCCGAACGGAACTCCATATAATCTTTCATCCAATGTACAGGAATTGACCGGTCCGTCATAATAAGTACTAACATCGAACTTATCGGTGATATCCGCAAAGATTCCCATTGCCGCATAGGACGCATGGTCTGGATTATCCAAAAGAACGATATCGGGAAGTACATCTGCAGATGCTCCTATGGATAACTGCTTTTTAAAATCTGCAAAAGGAACATATTTCGCTTCTACCGTTACCGCATCCTGAGAATTATTATATTCCTCGATTAAATGATTCAACGCTTTCTGGTGAGAGATGTTCTCCCAATAATACCAAATCGTTACATTGCCTGACGCTTCCCCTTGCGCTTGCTCTTGCACATCCTGTTCCTGAACTGTTTCTGTAGTCTCTACTGACGTTTCTTTTCCGGTTTCCTGTGCCGGTGCGGAACCACAACCAGCCAAAAGTACCGTTGTCATCACCGTCGTCATAATTGTTGCTAATACCTTCTTCATAATTTCACCTTTCCTCCTACCTCATATGAGGTTATTCACTTGTTTCGGTAACTTCATTATAAACAGGCATCTGCATTGCCGAAACTCAACAAAACTTTAAAAGGAGGACTTTCCTAAGATTATTTATTTATGTGTTCTTCTGTACTCAGCCGGAAGCAGCCCTGTACATTCCTTAAATACCTTACTGAAATATTTCGCATCGGAGTATCCTACCCTCTCCGCCACTTCTGTAAGCTTCATCTGGCTGCTTATCAGAACTGCCTTGGCCTTCGCAATACGATAATCTCTCGCATAAGTGCTGAACTTCACACCCTTTTCCTTATGGAATAGCATACCTAAGTATTCCGGTGTCAAATTTAACCTGGCAGCGATTTCTTCCAATGTAATTCCCTGTTGATAATATTCCAGAAACATACTCTCTGCCTTTTTTACGTTTAAACCGATATTGCTGTCTCGTCCCTGAATATCGCTGCGAAGATAAGAAAATATCTCCTCCGAAACTTCTTTTAACTCCTCTTTATTGACGGAGCCCATAATTCTCTCCAGAATCTTTTTCTGTTCCAGTTTCTCATGATCCAAAATTCCGATTTCTTTCGACACGTTCATCAGCACCCATAGGAACCTCACATAACTTTCTTTTATTTCCTTCGGCTCATATATGTAATCCCTTCCGAAATATAGGTTGAATCTTCTGATATTTTTGTTTATTCTTTCTTTATCCAACGCACAAATCGAGGCTTTCAAATCATTCTCTATTTCCACCGGATATATGCACACCGCGGTTTGTACCTGTAAAATCTTAGGATATGAAATCATTACCTTATCCCCAAAAGATATATTCCATTCCATGTATTGCTGTAATCTCTGAAAGCTTTCCCTCAAAGCCCCCGCATTAACAGCATTGATCCATCCCAAACCTATATCCGTATTTCCCATGGCAAAAAGCTGCTCAACTACTTCATAACGAAACCATCTTTCCAAAGCATCCGGATTTTGAACACAATAAAATATAATAAGAAGCAATTTTTCCTTGGGCATTTCTAAAATGCAATATTTTGCCTCTCCTCTGCCTAAACAGTCTTCAACAATGCGCCGAATTCTTTTCACCTTATCTTTGTATTGACTTCCAAGGTATATTGATACTTCGCTGAATCCACAGCTTTCTTCAATCCCATATTTACTCTCAAGAAAAGAAGATAACTTTTCATCCAGACTCATGCCTCCGAAAATAAGTCCGAATAATACATGTTCCAGATTTCTCAATATTTCGGGGTTAGACCTTTCCACTTCTTTTAACTGCGCCTCCACATTTTTTACCGCTTGAACAAAATCCATAAAAACAAGAGGCTTTACCAAGTATTCGCTAACCCCGTATCGAATGGCTTGCTGTGCATAACTGAATTCCGAATATGCACTCAATACGATAACCTTGCTCTTCACTTTATTTTCATACATCTTGGAAACCATCTCCAGGCCGTCCATTATCGGCATCTTTACGTCAGTCACAACTAATTCGGGGTTTTTCTCAAGAATCATCTTAAGCCCTTCCTCACCGTTTAACGCCATGCCCACTACCTCATACTCAGGAAACATCTTTCCAAATAATTTATAGATACCTTCCCGAATCCTTATTTCATCTTCCACTATTATCACTTTCATAGGTCAATCTCCATGGAATCAGAATTATAATTTCTGTCCCTTCCTCCAATACACTTCTTATCTCTACATGAACATCTTCTCCGTAATACATGAACAATCTCGTAAAGGCGTTGGCTATACCGATATTTTCACTCTCTTCCATCATATGAAAGGCTCTCTCATTCAACCTTTCTACGAATGCAGGCTCTATCCCATTGCCGTTGTCGCCTATCATAATTTGTAAATATTCTTCTTTCTTTTCCATTCGAATGGTCAAAATATTCTCACCGGTTCTCCGCTCAAACCCATGAATGATAGAATTCTCAATAAATGGTTGCAGCAAAAGCTTATGTATCTTGCAGTCTGCAATCTGCTTATCGATATCTATATTGCAACGAAAAGTGTTTTTCAATCTTGTCTGCTGCAGATAAATATAATTTTTCAGCCAACTGACCTCTTCCCGCACCGTCACCGTGGCATTGCTATTTTTTATAGCATATCTCAATATAGAGGCAAGGGTATTGATCGCATTGCTTATCTCGAATTCATCTTTATCAATTGCCATCCAATTAATAGTATCCAGTGTATTATATAGAAAATGAGGATTAATCTGAGCCTCCAAAGCCGTAATCTCCGCTAAACGCTGACGTTCTCCTGCTTCCTTTTCCTTCTTCAATGCCGCATCCAGCTTTTCCAACATATCATTGAACTGAATGGCAATGAACTCCACCTCAAGGGGCATCTGCTTATCCACTGTCACTCTCGTTTCCAGATTACCCGAACTAACTGTTTCCATAGACCTGACAACTTTTTGTACCGATTCCGCCAATTGTCTCGATAACGGCAGCGTTAGAATTATGACCATTCCAAAACATAGCAGACATGCTGCAATATTAATTCTCTGCTGGTTCGCTATCCCTATCATAGTCTCCTTTTGATTTACTACATTAACAACATCCCATTCCAGACCTTTATTTTCATATACATACAAAGAAGTATATTTATTCGGGAATAGATTTTCGTCATATATGAAATTCAGATAATCTTTCTTTTTTTCCTGAGAGGAGCTTTCACCATCCGTAATCTTTGTCATCAACCGGGTACTATCCGGATATGATATAACATTTCCCTTTTTATCCACGATAAAATTAAAGTTGTTAGAACTCAGTTTGTCTTCATCTTTCGCCAAACAGACCCTTTTTAATAATTCTTCATCTATGCTGATAATAACTACTCCATTGCGTTTCTCCAAATCTTTGTAATCAATAATTCTATGTGAAATATGAAACAGGTAGTAATCCTCGTTCGCAAAGCTTACGGCATATTCTGTGGAAAAAATATGCGTCTTATTATCCGATGATATCTCATCGTACAACTCTTTTTGGCCCATGCTGAAATTATTTATCCACGAGCTTTCATTCGTATATGGGGTTAACTGGTTATAAGTGACAATCTTATTTTCTGATGTAATGATTGTAATCGCACGAATATAATCCTTCGTATTGATAAGCCCGCTTATCATTCTCCTAAGCTGATTTCTCGTCACAGAGTCATCTTCTCCGTTATTGAGTTTATCGATTAACTTTACCACATCATCGTTCGTATAGATTTGATACAGTAAATCTTCATAGGATTCAAGCCATATCTCCAGACTATTACCGGTTTGTTCCAGATTGCCTAGCGTTAGCTCTTCCATATTCTTTTTTAAGGTGTTGGAAGTATTGTAATAAGAATAAACGCTTAAAATAAAAAGCGGAATGACAGACGTCACAAGAAACAAGCATATCAGTTTCGTCTGTAAGCTTGTCTTGTTACCAATTGATTTTTTATCGATTTTCATAAATCTGTCCTTTCATACTGTTTATCGATAACTGTGAAGTTTCTAAACAGTTACGTTTACCGAAACAAGCGAAAAGATGATTTCATGTTGCCGTTCATGGCGAAGCTGTGAATAGCAACGATTTTATTATATCAATATACTGAAATCCGAGCAAGTAGGTTTTTATCAAACTCAAACTGGCCTCGTCAAAAAGTTTTAAAATGGTACTTTCTATAGCTCCATTTTTATGTATAATATGTTTTAACATCATTACATAAAAGACTCTCATAAGGAGGAATCATTAATGAATAAGGAAAGAAGAGAATTAAATCAAGAGCTGACACAAACACTAAAGGGCGGCGTTATTATGGATGTAACAACTCCCGAGCAAGCTAAAATTGCTGAAGCTGCCGGAGCTTGTGCCGTCATGGCTCTGGAAAGAATACCGGCAGATATTCGTGCCGCCGGCGGTGTTTCCCGTATGAGCGATCCCAAAATGATTCAAGGAATCCAACAAGCTGTCACAATTCCTGTTATGGCTAAATGCAGAATAGGACATTTTGTAGAAGCACAGATTCTGGAGGCTATTAAGATAGATTACATCGATGAAAGCGAAGTTCTTTCTCCCGCTGATGATGTATATCATATCGACAAAACTCAATTTAAAGTTCCATTTGTTTGCGGAGCCAAAGATTTAGGAGAAGCATTAAGGAGAATTAATGAGGGTGCAACCATGATCAGAACAAAAGGCGAACCCGGTACCGGTGATATTATACAGGCGGTACGCCATATGCGCAAAATGAATAGACAAATCGCAGACATCATCTCAAAGCGATTTGATGAGCTATATGAAGCCGCAAAGGAATTGCAAGTTCCTTATGACTTAATTCTAGATGTATACAATAATAAAAGACTTCCTGTCGTGAACTTTGCCGCAGGAGGAGTGGCAATACCGGCGGATGCTGCCTTAATGATGCAATTAGGTGCAGAAGGCGTATTTGTAGGCTCAGGAATATTTAAATCCGGGAACCCGCAAAGAAGAGCGGAAGCAATTGTAAAAGCTGTTAAAAATTATAACGATTGGGATGAGATCGCACGATTATCGGAAGATTTAGGGGAAGCTATGATCGGTATAAACGAAAGTGAAATAGAATTACTTATGGCTGAAAGAGGAAAATAAAGGAGAAAAATCATGAGAAATGAAAAAGTTCAGAAAATTGTATTTATAGGGCTGATAGCCGCTTTATCTTATGTTGTATTCACATTTTTACAAATTAAAATTACCTTGCCCGGCGGGGATGCTACTTCCATACATCTGGGCAATGCCGTATGTGTTCTCGGCGCCTTGCTTCTTGGCGGCGTATATGGCGGTCTCGGCGGAGCCCTCGGCATGACCATCGGAGACTTGCTCGATCCCATCTATGTAGTTTATGCCCCTAAGACCTTTATTCTAAAGCTCGGCATCGGTATCATCACAGGAATCATCGCCCATAAATTAGGTCATGTTTCTACAGAAACCGAGTCGAAAAAAGTTTTCAAATGGACGCTGCTTGCAGCCATAGGCGGTTTGCTCTTCAATGTGATCTTCGATCCCCTTGTAGGTTATTATTACAAACTGCTCATTCTCGGAAAGCCTGCTGCGGACATCACACTGGCATGGAACATCGCCGCGACCTCTATTAACGCTGTGACCTCCACTATCCTATCGGTATCCGTATATATGGCACTTCGTCCGGCATTGAAGAAATCCGGGATGTTCTTTACCATAGGAGCGAAAAAGAAATAGAAGACGAACTAAAAAAGGTGCTTCACCTTCACGGTGCAGCACCTTTTTTATTAATCTTCTTCGGGAATGATGATGGCGGCAATCAGGTATACCAAAAGCCCCGTTCCGAAGCTGGCTATACTGAAAATTAACCATAGAAGTCTTACGACCGTGGGATCCATTCCCAGATATTGGCCGATTCCACCGCATACTCCGCATATCATCTTATTGCTCCGATTTGTCCTTTTTAATTTCTTATAATTATCTTCCATGCTCATGATTTCCTTTCTTTTTTGTTGTTTTTATTATTGTAAAAATGATATTTCTATATTTCCCATAGCACATTCCACAGAGCATTTTGCTGTTGCATTGTTATTGATATGGGTTTTTTTAGATAAAGTACTATAGGAATTTTTTCCTATCGCAATCGTTCCGACTTCACTTTTCACTTCATAATTATAGTCTGTTTCTGAGCCTGCAAGTTCAAGTTCCACAGAGCCCATAGCACATTCCACATCTATTTCTTTCGTTACACTTCCTGCTGCATAAACATAACCGAGTCCGGTCTCAATATCCAACTCCTCCGTATCCACTTCCTGGAGCGTTACTTTTCCGGCTCCAACATCCACTGAGAGATTACGGCTTATTACTTTGTCTGCCTCCAGAAGTCCGGCCCCCACACTTATTTCTACCTCATCCGCATTCAGCTCTCCTACTTCTATCAGTCCGGCTCCCAGCTCTATCGATATCTCTTCGAATGTCATACCTGCTGGTATATAGAGATAAACTTTTTCGTTGTTTCGAACGATATTTTTCTGGTTTCCTTTCAAATATAACACTCCGCTAGACTCATAATATTGATATTTACCGACTCCATCTTTTACCATCTCGAAATTTCCGCTCTTCGATTCCTCGATATAAAGGGCTGCAGCTCCAATAGAAATCTCGAGCTTATCAACATTCTCTTTATTAACAGAGCCTCCTGCCTGTTTCCTGTCGCTATCCGATACATTCCTCGTGTTATAGCCGTCATCGTTATCATCAAAATCATCATCGTAGAAATTATCAAAGTCGTCAAAATAATCCCTGCCGTAAGCATAGGATACTCTATCCAGAACCTTCCACCACGCGTCGTTCCGGCTTGTTTCCTGCGCCTGCCTCCAACCGCCGGAAGCCGCTCCTATCACAAATATGACACCGCCGAACAAAATCAGAATAAGCGATGTAAAGAGGCATACTTTCGTGAATTTCTTCATGCTTTTTCTCCTTTCCCGTGAAATATTTTACCGATTAAATCTGCCAGTGTTCTTATAACCCATGGAATAGCTGTTCCGCACATCCACACAGTAAGCCAGATAAAGATTAAAGAAAGTCCCCCAATCAAAAGTCCTGCTCCTATGAGGCATATACCCGCTAACGGAATGGAGAACAAACTGCCGATTCCGACTGCGACCAATACAATTGCTGTAATAAACAACGCAAATCCTGTCACCGCTATCCCGAAAAATATCCCTACAATTCCAATAAGGATTCCTGCTCCGGCTCCCAGGACACCGGTTGCAATGGAAATAATTAAAGGTGATGCCAGGATGCATAAAATAATAATCAATACGATCATACCCGTTGATAACGATTTCTTATCGCCCGCCTTTACTACCTCTTGTTTTTCTTCTTGTGTGTAATGGTCCCTGTATCCTGTTTCGGTAAATTCTCCATTGGATGCATTGTCGCTCAGACCTTCTTTAATAACCTTTGCCAACCTTTCCGGAGTGCCGAGGGATTCAAGAACTTCTTCTTCATTCTCAACACCTGCATCATTTAAATAATCATTATAATATTGCAGCGCTTCTTCTTTTTCACTCTGCGAGATATCGGAGAGAAGCGCTTCCAATTCTTGCATAAATTCCAACCTATTCATATATGATTCCTCCCTCGAACATTCCGCTTATTTTGTGCGAATACTTCTTCCATTCGCTTTTATACAGCGCTAACTGCACCCTGCCTTTCTCCGTCACTTTATAATATCGTCGGTTTCTTCCGGCACATTCCATGTCATACACTTCCAAACATTCGTCCTTTTGCAGCCTTCGCAGAACCGGATATAAAGTGGATTCCGATAGCTCAATTACCTGCCTTACCTCTTGAGTAATCTTATATCCATATGTTCCTTCCGGGTCCTTGGACACAACGGCCAAAACAATCGCATCGAGCAGCGCTGCTCCCGTATTAAATACCATTTGCCTTGCTCCTTTCCTACGTAATTGGTAACTGTTCAGTACCGTTACAGTTGTAACAGTTCAGATACCTTCACTGTTACTCACAGTTACCATAATCGATCAATAGTTCTCTAATGTCATTTATAAATATAATATTATATGGTATATACTATCGTTTCTTAATCCATACTATACACTATATAATATTATGTTGTCAATAAGCATTGTAAATTTTTTTAAGGTAGGCTAAAATATAACTATTCAGTAGGTTTGCTCATTTATGCGTATTAGAGGGAAGTAACAATAACATCAATCGAGATAAGGGAGGGCAAAGCATGAAGAAATATGAACGTGAATCTTTGATTGTAAGTGCAGAACCATATGAATTGAACAAGGGGATGGAAGATGGATTTGAGCTGTATATGAAGATTATTACTAACGGCTGGCTCAGTTCTGAGAATTTGATTCAAATTACCCGTCCGGACGGTACTATCGTATGTCCTTTCATTCAGAACAGGCGGGGAATCATCTTCATTCGTGAAGGCGATTACATTATTACGGAAAATGACAATGAACGCCATGTATGCGGAAAAGACAAGTTCTTCAACCGTTATAAACCGATCGACGAATAAATAAAGCTTTTAAATATGTAAGAATCGCGGGGAGGGTGCGTATGAATCACGCAAAGTCTTATTTTTTAGAATGCTGTGTTGACAGTGTGGAATCAGCCATTATGGCAAAAAAGGGAGGAGCTGACCGCTTAGAGCTTTGTTCCAATCTCATCATCGGCGGTACCACTCCTACCCTTGCTTTGTATGAACAAATACGAGAAACGGTGGATATTCCCATTCATATATTAATACGCCCTCGCTTTGGCGATTTCTTATATAGTAGTCATGAGCTTTCTATCATACAAAAAGAAATCAGTATATTCCGTAGTTCCGGGGCCGATGGCATCGTTATCGGCTGCCTGAAGGAGGACGGTGATCTCGCTGTTGCTGAAATGAAAATGCTGATCGAACATGCCGGTGATATGAGGCTCACCCTCCACCGTGCTTTTGATATGTGTAAAGATCCTTTTAAGACATTGGAAGAGGCTAAAGCACTGGGGATACACAATATACTCACCTCCGGACAAAGTTCTTCCTGTGCAAAAGGCATTGACTTACTTGGACAATTGAGCGAAGAAGCCGGAGATAATATCTCTATCATAGCCGGCGCCGGAGTTAACGAAACTGCGGTACGTACTTTGCTTGCAGAAACTTCCATCTCTTCTTTCCATATGTCGGGGAAGAAAATAGTAGAAAGTCGAATGCAATTCCGCAATCCCCATGTTTCCATGGGTATTCCCGGTATGAGTGAATATGAGATATGGCAAACCGATGCAGAGGAAATTGCTGCGGTCAAGCATCTGCTCAATCAGGCTCAGACCGCCGCTCCATATTGACCATACTAGTATTCTCAATTGCTATATATCTCTTTTTTCATAGATTCTTATGGATAAGATGATTGAGAAAAGGAGTAATAAAATACTTCCCACTAAAATAATAACTCCTTGCATAGGCCCCTCCAGCGCATCTTTTATCAGCATAAGACGGGGGTCTTTTTCTACCTTCCATACTCCGTTTATAATCCCTGTTACGAATGTTGCCCCGCCTATGATAAGCGCTATCGATAACAGGTACCACATCCTGCCCTTTTCCACCCCATACTTAAACATAATGGGTAAATTAGTTCCTACAAGGAAGCAGGAAACGGCAATCATGGAAATCACCATAGATAGAATTTCTGCAGATTGAATCTCTTGCCCCTTGGCAATCTGAGCCAGTACAGTGAGCATAATATATATCACAATAATAATACCGCCCCCAATAATTCCGAACACATATTTACTTATCACAATGTCCCTTCTGGAATAGGGCAGCATCGCTTCATAGCTCACCCACTTACTCCTCTCATCGAGCCCCAGGGCTGTTATCGGAAGTATAGAGACAAATAGTACAGCGAATACAATCCAGAATGAATTATTGACAAACACGCCCATGACAACGTAAACGACAACTAACAATAGAAATATCTTCGCCTGCTGCCAAATCAAATACAAGTCTTTTATGAGTAATCCTTTCATGATTCATCCCTTCCCTTCACCATAAATAAAATAATATCTTCCATCGTTGCTTTTTCCACATAAGTTCCCTTTGGCATTCTACTGCGTTCTACAAGTGCATCGATTCCATACGCCGTTTCCCTCTTGCCTTTTATTGCAGTTTTATCCAGCACCTCCAGTGCTGACTTTTTGCAGTGAATCATTCCATACCTTTCCAGAATCCTATCTTTTTCCTCACAAAACACCATCTTCCCTTTGTGTAGAAAAGCAATATAGTCGCATAACTTTTCCAGATCGCTGACAATATGTGAAGAAATCAAGATAGAATGATCCTCTTTCCTTGTAAACTCAAAGAAAATAGTAAGAATCTCATCTCGGGCAATCGGATCCAGCCCGCTTGTTGCCTCATCCAAAATCAAGAGTTTGGCGTGATGCGACATCGCTACTGCTATTGCCAGCTTCATTTTCATTCCCTTGGAATAATTTTTAAAAGCCTTCTTCTCGGGAAGGTCGAACTTCTCGATATATTGCCTATAGATCTGTTCATCCCAATTTTGATAACTCATCTTCATAACAGTATTCATCTGCTTCACTGTAAAAGTATCCGGAAATCCCGTTTCATCCAGCACAATTCCGATATCCTCTTTCGTCAGCTTAAAATCACTTCTATTATCCTTACCAAGAACTATAATTTCTCCGCTATCGCGCTTTATAGCATTCATAATAAGCTTAATCGTAGTGCTTTTCCCCGCCCCGTTTTCACCAATCAGCCCCATAATGCAACCGGAGGGCAGTGTCAGGCTTATATTATCCAGCTTAAACCCCTCATATTCTTTCGTCAAGTTTGTTATTTCCAGTGCGTTCATGCTTATGCTTACCTCCTCTTGTCCTCTTGTTTTTCTTTGCCTTGCTGCCTATTCTCATGAAATAGCAGAAGCATCCTCGCCAGATCTTCACCTGTTAATTGAGATACTGCTGCCAATTCAGAAATCTTCTGCATATGTTCCTTTATCTCTTTCAAATTCTCTTCTTTGATAAACTCAATATCCGTCTTTGCGACAAAGCATCCTTTTCCGGCTATTGTATATATAAAACCGTCTTTCTCCAATTCATCATAAGCACGTTTCGTCGTAATGACACTGATACGCAAATCCTTTGCAAGGGAACGGATGGAAGGAAGCGCCTCTCCTTCTTTTATTACACCTGCAATAATATGATTCTTAATCTGTGTATATATTTGCTCATAAATTGGCTGGGTGCTTACGCTGCTTATTAAAATATCCAGTCCTTTCACCTCATTTCACCTTTTTTGTATTCAATCCATATTTCACCGTTCATACTGTATATATTCAGTATATACAGTTGATTTCTATATGTCAATACTACTCTTATTAATCAAATAAACAAAAAGTAATTTATAATATCTTATAGGTTCACTTGATCCCATTCCCACATTTAAATATATAAATGCTCAAAAGTGGTGAAAGAAACATCCAAATAAGCTATAATAAAAGTTAGAAAATACTTCAATAGGTGACAATTTGAAAGGGATGATATGAAATGCAACTCGTTCGAGGTAACTACTCGGTGCAGTTTTAAAATCTGATAACAGATTGTATCGAGGATTTTTATAATATTATGTTATCAGGTAACTGCACTGCATCGTTGAAGCAATATAAAAATACGAAAAGGAGTAGTTATTGATGAGTAAAGAAGATTTATTAAGAACTTGGTTAGAAGAAGAAAAAGCTGCACACATACACGGCTGGGATTTCTCGCATATCCGAGGCAGATATGAAGAAGAAAATGATTTACCGTGGGACTATTACAAAATAATTATGCAATACTTATCCCCTAATAAAAGATTATTGGATATCGATACAGGAGGGGCAGAATTTTTATTACTGATTAAGTTGGTGCAGAAAATGACAGGGAATTGGTTAAATTACTTCTCCCTGAAATTTTGGAGTTTCCATTTCCAAACCAATATCTGTCAATAACAAAGAAGACATTGGAGCAAAATGGATGCATAGAAGGTAGAATTCATAGATTCTTGCTTGTGGCAAAGAAGAAACGATAGATTTAAATTTATAGCGGAGCTATTGTTCCATAGATACATCTACTTTACAACAGCTCCGCTATTTTACTTCTTAATATATTCACAAAATTAATTAGATTCCGCTTTCCAAAAGAATGCACTATACGGCGGAAGCTCACTTCCGCCTCCAAAGTCATGCTCCTTACCGGTAATCAAATCCACGGCTCTTCCACAGCCTGCGTTAAAATGGGCTGTAAACGTTTCACTATCCGCATTGATTGCCACTAACACTCTTTCATTTTGTGATTTCCGCTCGAATATGCATTGTTTATTCGTAAGCACAAAAGATTGGAAGTCTCCATAGTTCAACGCTTCTGAATTCTTCTTCGCTTCAGCGAGCTTCGCGATAAATTCTGACAATTCATTAAAGACCGGCTTCTCATAGCCGACACGCAGCGCCGTATCCCCCTCACTCTTATTCCCTCTGACTCCCCATTCACTTCCATAATAAATACAAGGGATTCCAGGCATTCCAAAACAAAGCGCATGGATGAGAGGAAGGTGTTTCTCATTTGCAAGAATACTTGCAATTCTTGTCACATCATGGTTGTCCACAAAGGAAAGTAAGTGCTTGCCTTTATAGAGGGTCCAGCCTTCCGGACCGAACTGCCGCAGCAAAGAATGGTTGATTTCAAACATATTCATGCTGTTAAAGCTAGAATATAACCCCTTATAGCATTCATAGTTCGTAGCGGAATGCAGCATGTTCTCATTCACCATTTGATTATAATCTCCATGCAGCATCTCACCCAGCAGGAAAAATTCCTCTTTCTTGTTATCCGTGAAGCTTCTAAGTCTACGCACAAAGTCATGATCCAAAGAATACGCTACATCCAAGCGCAAGCCATCGATAGCAAATTCATCGATCCAATGACCTACACTTTCCAAAATATGCTCCACTACTTCTTCATTCCTAAGGTTCAGCTTCACCAAGTCATAATGGCCTTCCCATCCTTCATACCAAAGACCATCGTTATAATTGGAGTTCCCATCCAGATTAATATGGAACCAATGCAGATAAGGAGAGCTCTCTCTATTTCGTATCACATCCTGAAATTGATAGAATCCTCTCCCCACATGATTGAAAACTCCATCCAGCACTACCTTGATGCCATTTGCATGAAGGGATGCACATACATGCTTAAAATCCTCGTTCGTACCGAGTCTGCTATCGACCTTTCTGAAATCTCTCGTGTTATACCCATGCGTATCCGACTCAAAAACCGGGGAAAAATAAACCGCATCTGTTCCCAACTTCTTCATATGAGGAATCCACTCATTCACTTTCTCTATTCTGGATACCACTATTCCATCATTTTCAAATGGTGCACCGCAAAACCCAAGCGGATATATTTGATAAAATACACTTTCATAAGCCCACATATATTTATCCTCTACTTTCTTATGTATCCTCTAATTTTATCATAAAGTGCTTATTTTTAATACTAGATTACTTCTTCTTTATATTTCTTCCGCCCTTTTTGTACCTGATATATTTTTGACCAACTCAGTATTTTTTCTCTTTTTCAAGTTTCACTTGCAAAATGGAAGTGCCCATTTTCCAATGCTTTTTGATATATTTCTAAAAGAAATCCCCAATTTCCACAGAGTTATCCACATATGACACTTATGTCATATATCATGACCCACGTCTCATTTTTTTAGAAATATGACGTCATTAAAAAATCTTCCTTCATTTTTCTATCAATACCCATTTCCCGCTTTTCATTTACCTTTCTCTTCTACGATGCTATACTATTTTCAGACAATTGAACTTGACTTGCTATGTGAAAGGTATGGTTATTTATATGTTGAAAATAGGTTCACACGTAGGAATGAAAGGCAAAGATATGTTCTTAGGTTCTGCCAAAGAGGCAGCATCCTATAGCGCTAATGCCTTTATGATATTTACCGGCGCTCCGCAGAATACAAAGCGCAAGCCAATAGAAGAATTGAATATTGAACAGGGACTGGCATATATGGAAGAGAATGATATTTTAGAAGCTATCGTCCATGCCCCCTACATTATTAATCTGGGAAACAGCATAAATAACGAGACCTTTTCTCTCGCCATAGATTTCCTGTCCATGGATATTCAGCGTACAGAAGCCCTTAAGAGCAAGGTTCTCGTCCTGCATCCCGGCGCTCATGTAGGAGCAGGAGCGGATGTAGGGATCGACCAGATAGCCAAAGGGCTGAATGAAATATTAGATAAGAATACAAATTGTACCATCGCTTTGGAGACGATGGCCGGAAAAGGTTCCGAAATCGGCCGCTCCTTCGAAGAGCTTGCCGCTATCTTCGACAAGGTTATTCATAACGATAAACTTAGTGTCTGTCTGGACACCTGCCACATGCACGATGCCGGTTACGACATTATTCATGACTTCGATGGCTGTATCGAACAGCTGGATCGCCTGATCGGCAAGGACAAGGTAGCTGTACTCCATATTAATGACAGTAAGAATCCTTGTGGCGCTTCTAAGGATCGCCATACCAATATTGGGCATGGATATATTGGATTCGATGCCCTGCATCGCATCGTCCACCATCCCGATTTCGCGGATGTTCCTAAGATTCTGGAAACACCATATCGCCCTTCCTCTGAAGATGCCGCAAAACTCGTGCCGCCTTACAAGGAAGAGATTCTTATGTTAAGAAGCGGAATCTTTACCGAATCGCTATAGCCAACCATCCCAAAATCGTTCTACCCGTCTTGCGACATTTTTTTCTGTTACTACCTCGAAATGTTCCCATTCCCTCGGGAACATCTTCTGGTAGACACGGCCCAGGAATCGATCATCCAGTAAAGCCACAATTCCCACATCTTCTGCGGTCCTTATGACTCTCCCCGCTGCCTGCAGCACTTTATTCATGCCCGGATACCGATAAGCATAGTCGAATCCGCTGCCGCCCCTTTCATCGAAGTAATCTTTAAGAATCTCCCGTTCGTTGCAAACGAGGGGCAGCCCTGTCCCAACAATCATTGCTCCGATTAAGCTGTCATTCTTAAGATCAATTCCCTCGCTGAAAATACCCCCAAGCACACAAAAACCAAGAAGGCTTTTATCCTCCTCCATTTCAATATCCATTTGAATTGCTTCCGAGAAATCACAGTTATCATTCCACGAAAAACGATTAAGGAATTCCTCTCTCTCCTGCTCATCCATACGGTCTTCTTGCAGAATGCACTCAATCGGCCCCTTATCCATGAACTCCGCTTCGAATATCCCATACACTTTCTGTAAAAATGCGTGGGAGGGAAAAAATATCATATAATTTCCGTGACGGTTCTTCACGATTTCATAAATATAAGACGCAATATTATAATATTCATCTTCCGTCCTTCTCGCATATCTGCTCGTCACGTCACTTCCGATAAATAATGCCTTCCTCTCCGGATCGAAGACGGACTTCGCATATACCTCATAATCTTCCGCATCCCCGCCTAACAGGCTTTTATAATATTGAATCGGAAGTAAGGTAGCGGAAAATAAAACAGTGCTTCTTCCCTTCTTCATACACTCCTTAAGGTTCAACGAAGGATTTACGCAAAAGAGTTTCAAAAGAAAGCTGCCATCCTCACATAACTGAGAATAAACAACATAATTATCATCCACTCTTTCATAAATATCCAGAAAGTGGGAAACGGCAAAATAAAATTCAAGAATTTCTTCTCTTACCTCTCCATTATGCACCTCACCATGGCCATCGTGTTCCTCCAAATAAGTCTCCATAGCTCCGCCTAATTTCTGCAGGTCCAATACAAAGGGAGAAATATACTCTTCTATTTTGTAATCTGTGCATTCTCTTTTTAATAAGAGTAATTCCTTATTGCACTTTTCCAAATAATGTTCTATTTTGCTATCGATAGCTGCTACGCTCTTTTTCAATCGCAGGAAATCTTCCTTACATAGGACCGCGCTATACATTTCCCGCCCTCGCTCCACCAGATTGTGGGCCTCATCTATGAGAAAGATATATTCACCGCTCACTCCATCCGAAAAAAAACGTTTCAAGTATACATGCGGATCGAATACATAATTATAATCACAAATGACGGCATCGGAAAACAGGCTCATATCCAGACATAACTCAAAAGGACATACACGATGAGCCATCGCATACTGTTCAATAACTGTCCTCCCAAAATTGTCCGATTTGGTCAACAAGTCATAAATCGCTTCATTGATACGGTCATAATGCCCTTTTGCATAAGGACAATATTCCGGATTGCATTCTGTTTCTTCCATAAAGCAGATTTTATCTTTCGCCGTTAATATTACACTCTTCATCTGCAACCCTTTTTCACGCAAGAGCTGAAATGTATCATCTGCCACCGTTCTTGTAATCGTTTTGGCTGTCAGATAGAAGATTCTATCTCCCATCCCCTCTCCCATGGCTTTTACCGCCGGGAATACTGTGGATATCGTCTTACCGACTCCGGTGGGTGCTTCTATGAAAAGTTTTTTCTTGTGATAGATACTCTGGTATACATAAGTTACTAAATCTTTCTGCCCCTCCCGATAGGGAAATGGAAAAGAAAGTGACTTAATGGACTGCTGCCTTTCCTTCTTCCAGTGGAATTCGAAATCAGTCCATTTTCTATATTGAATCAGCAGATCATCAAACCACTCCTTTAATTCTGGAAACGTATACTCCGAATGAAAATATTTCAATTCTTCCGTATCCATATTGCAGTATGTCATACGGACATTCATTTCCTTCAATTCATTCTTTGCCGCATAGATATAGGCATAGCATTTGGCCTGTGCCAAATGAACTGCATATGCCCCTTTTATCTTCTTTAGCTCTTGATATGTTCCCTTTATCTCATCCACAGTCGCAGGCGATGTCTCCGTACCATCTATGATTCCATCCGCCCTTCCTTCTATGATTACTACATATTCTTCCGTCTCATACCTATGTCGAAGAGCCACCTCCGCATGATAATCAGCCCCCATTCTCCGCTGTATCATTCGATGAATCCTGCCGCCTTCCTGCATCGCCTGATCCGGCGCCTGTGACCTTCTGTTGTCAATATCACCGCTACGCATCACAAATTCCACTAAATTGCGAACAGAAATACGTATTTGTGCCTTTTCTTTTTCTTCCAATTCCATCTTTAACTCCCCCAAATATTTTGGCAATACCGATTTTGCTTGGTACACTCTCACAGCCAGGACCTTTGCCCGCACAACTTTTGCTTGGCACGCGTAGCTGCGCATCCTGCACGGAGTGCTTTATATATTAGGAAATTCTAAAGGAATTTCCTAATATATAAAAAACTCCCTATGGAAATAGTCTACTCTATCTCCAATAGGGAGTCAAACACCTTCACTTCCTGCATTAGCATGCAACAGCAAAATGTTTCATAAATTGTTCAAAGTCAAAATCATATCCGTCATAGGAAACTGTCAATTCCTGATTGAAATCCAGGCCCAACACGCCGACGATGGATTTCGCGTCAACTACATATCTATTATAAGCAATGTCAATATCAAAGTCGCATTTCGATGCCGCTGCCACGAATTCCTTCACTTCATCGGGTCTCAATCTGATTCTGCGCCGTACCATACTATCACCCTTTCTTAGAACGCTTCTTCGTGAAAAAATATTTTTTCTTGATTACACCTGTATTATATCCTATATAAACGAAATGTAAAGTGAAATTTTTATAAACAAAAATCTCTAAAATAGCTGTTTTTTCCATGTTTTTTCATAAATAACCACTTAAAAACCTCATCGATTGCAAAATAACATAAAATTGCACAATTTTTATTTCAGTTCTTTACTCTGCTAAACCGCATATTATCCATTATTTTTGAAATTCTACCATATATTCTTGGAATCTAAGCGGCAGCATATTTCTTTGTAATTTCAGGTTTTTCCTCTCTTTTATGGCTATCTTATGGCAAAAATAAGCAAACAGTTCCTGATATTCTTCTTCCTCACCGGAATAATTTAATGCCATATTTTCATCAAACTGCATATCCGTTACAAGATACCATTGTTTCGATGCCGGGTGTACTGCGAAGATTCCCCGCTTTTCATCATATATAACGAAATTATAGGTAGGAAGTCTATCCGCAAAATGAGGCGCTAAGAAAGTCACGATATTGTTCTTAGGTCCTATCTTAGAAAATAAAATATTATTTTCCAACTCCTGAAAGCGAAGAAATCCTTGTAAATGCAACACTTCATTATTAGTGGCCCGACTTAATTCAAATACCTTATGCACATAAGGATTGGCCAGATTACCCATGAGCCGTCCTCCTGCTTTCTTTGCAAGTCCCCATACCACAGTTTTATATACAGCCTCACCCTTTTCCTTATTCTCCGAAGCGAGGGCTCTGCATATCTCCATATATGTCTCTTCGCCAAATTCTCTGCCAATGGTACGGGATACCTTCACTGCCTTGTTCGCATCGGTAACAATCGGAATGTACTGTGCAAACAACCGTATATTCTCTTCTTCCCCTATCTGTATATGCAGACGCTCATGTTCTTCTCTCAGTGCATACGCTTCATAAATTCCTGTGAAAATCCCCTCCAGCGAGTCTTCACATATTAAATATTTCTCTTCCATAACTATCCCCCTTGTTGCTGTGAATAGTAATTCGTTACAGTAACTCCGTCTTACAACTGTCCGAGTACAGCTTTTCTGATATCGGAAGCATCCGGCTGTGCTGCGAATCCTATTCCTATATCGTCGAAAAGAGACAGTTGCTTATATGTGATACCGTCTTTATCAAAAGGCAGCTTCTCCTTCACGGAAAGTAAATTCCTTGTAATATAGTCTTCTTCTATTTTAGTGTTATACATCATTTTACCGCTGCACGTAATAAAATAGAGGGCACGCTTTAACACGACTCCAATCTTCTTCAAATCATCAAAGCGAAGAGCCCCGTTTCTTCTCGCTCTCACAATTCTCTGTGCGCTCTTAACTCCCACTCCGGGAATTCTAAGAAGTATCTGATAGTCCGCTCTATTGATTTCCACCGGGAATAATTCCAGATGCCGTAACGCCCAATCAGCCTTGGGGTCGAGCAGAATATTGAAGTTAGGCCGCTGCTCATTTAGCAGTTCCCCCGCTTTGAATCCGTAGAAACGAAGCAGCCAGTCGGCCTGATACAGTCTGTGTTCCCGCAAAAGCGGAGGTCCGCCCGGAAGGGCCGGCAGCTCTTTGTCTTCATTCACATTCACAAAAGCGGAGTAGAAAACTCTTTTTAAAGCAAACTTCTCATAAAGATTCTCCGCTACCGTCATTAACTGATAGTCATTCTCCGGAGTCGCTCCTATAATCATCTGGGTGGATTGTCCTGCAGAAACGAAACGAGGTGCATTCTTATATAGTACAATTTCATTCTTATTCTCTGTAATACCGTTTTGAATCTGCCGCATGGGTGCCAAAATATTCTTCCTATGTTTATTGGGAGCCAAGCGGCTTAACCCCTCCGCAGTAGGAAGTTCCAAATTCACACTCATACGATCTGCAAGGAATCCTATCTTCTGAATGAGAAAAGGATCTGCTCCCGGTATTGCCTTCACATGAATATAACCTTGAAAACGATGCTCCGTACGCAGCTTATACAGCGTTTGATAGATCAGCTCCATCGTAAAATTCGGATTATATAAAATCCCGGAACTCAAAAAAAGTCCTTCGATATAGTTCCTCTTATAGAATCCCATAGTAAGTTCACATACCTCATCCGGTGTAAAAGAAGTCCGCACTACATCGTTAGACCGTCTGTTAACACAATACTTACAGTCATAGATACATTCATTGGTAAAAAGTATCTTTAATAAGGAAATACATCTTCCATCCGCACTGAAACTATGGCAGATTCCACCCGCTACCGTATTGCCGATTCCTTTACCATCGCCTTTTCTATCTACACCGCTGGAAGTGCATGCTACATCGTATTTGGCCGCATCCGTTAAGACTCCCAACTTTTCCATTATGGACATTTCTTCTGCAACTTTATAATGCATATCAACACACTCCATCGCCACGAACATTTGTTTGTTTTATGATATCATATTATTTACACATTTACAATAGATTATCGAACATTTGTTTAGTTTTTTGTTGGAATTTTTCTCCTAACAGTTCAGCGCCCTCACTGTTACGTGTGAAAATCCATTACTTTTATTTGACATTTCTTTCAAACTCTAGTATAAATCTTAGAAAAGGAAAGAGGTGTCATATGTTTCGAGAAATGAGACGTAAAAAGCAAATATTGTCTTTCGAGGAGTGTGTCGAAATTCTTCAAAAAGGAACTTCCGGGGTCTTGGCAGTCTCCGGCGATGATAATTACCCTTATGCAGTTCCCTTAAGCTATGTCTATAACGATTCTAAAATCTATTTTCACTGTGCTAAAGCCGGTCATAAGATCGATGCCATTGCGAAAAACAGCAAAGCCTCATTTTGTGTGATCGATCAAGATCAGATCGTACCGGAGGAATTCACCTCCTATTTTCGAAGCGTTATCGCCTTTGGAAACGCCCGTATTTTAGAAGAAGAGGAAAAAAGAAAAGCAATTATGCTTTTGGCCGTTAAATATTCGCCGGACCAGGAAGAAGAATGTTCACAAGAAATAGACAAGTCCCTTCCACAGTTATGTATGATAGAATTATCCATCCATTACATGACCGGTAAGGAAGCGATTGAGCTTGTCCGTGCAAAAAATTCATAGGAATCTTTCATTGCCGGTCACTGTGTGAACAGTAACATCATTCATACTTTCCGGGGATTTTTCAAGATATGCTTGCATTATCGGGAAAAAAGCGGTTAAATAGTAGTTGTATTTTAAATAAGAATAAAGCGAGGATGCACTTATGAGTAATTCGGTTATTCCTAAAGATTATCAATCTGCACTTAATTTACATGATACACAAGTAGCCATCAAAACAGTCAAGGACTTTTTCCAAAATCTCCTTGCGGAACGCCTAAATCTGCTGCGCGTATCTGCCCCATTGTTCGTTACCCCGGCTTCCGGTCTCAACGATAACTTAAATGGCGTGGAACGCCCTGTTTCTTTCGGTATCAAGGAACAAAACGATGCGGAAGCGGAAATTGTTCACTCTCTCGCCAAATGGAAGCGCTCTGCTTTGCAGAAATATGGATTTTCCATGGGAGAAGGACTTTATACCGATATGAGCGCCATCCGAAGGGATGAGGATACGGATAACATCCATTCCATCTATGTGGATCAGTGGGACTGGGAGAAGATTATTGCTAAGGAAGAGCGTAATCTAGAGACCTTACAGGACATCGTCCGCACCGTATATAAGGTACTGCGCAAGACAGAAAAGTTTATGGCAATTAAATACGATTACATAGAAGAGATACTCCCTCACGATATCTTCTTTATTACAACACAGGAATTAGAAGATAAATATCCTGACAATACTCCGAAAGAGCGCGAATATTACATCAGCAAAGAAAAGGGCGCTGTATGTATTATGCAAATCGGAGATTTGTTAAGATCCGGTGAAAAGCACGATGGGCGAGCTCCTGACTACGATGATTGGGCTTTAAATGCAGATATCGTCGTATATTATCCGGTTCTCGATATTGCGCTGGAATTGTCCTCTATGGGTATTCGTGTAGATAAGAATTCCCTCCTTTCCCAATTAGAGAAAGCAGGGTGCCCGGAACGCGTGAATCTTCCGTTCCAGAAGGCTATTGCTGATGAAGTACTCCCCTATACGATTGGCGGAGGTATCGGTCAATCCCGTATTTGTATGTTCTTCTTGCGAAAAGCGCATATCGGTGAGGTTCAATGCTCTCTCTGGCCGGATGATACGATGGAAGAAGCACAGAAACACGGATTACAATTACTTTAATCATAAAAGGTTACTATTCAGCCTTCGGCTTCCTAGCAACACTTTATGCACAGAAATACTGCTATGCAGTATTTCGTGCTTGCTAAACTCGGGTTTTCTGTGTGCTTTGCACACAAAAACACCTCGCGATATTGATAGCTGAACTGTTACTATAAAAGTGTTTTATCTCGACATTTTTATTGCATTTTTTGTGCATTCTGTTTACTGCGCCGAGCAAAGCGAGTGTGCAAAAATATACTTTGGCCGCTTGCGGACAAGATATAATAAGAGCAAGTATACTAAGCTATTTTAAAAATTCCCCTTTTACACCACGCGCTTAATATACTTGCTATTATACAATTTTCATGTGCCATCAGGCATCTATCTTAATTTCTGAAATGAAATAACTTCTTAATTCTTATTATCTAACTTAAAACAGGTCTGTCATTTACATCCGTATCAGGCATCTGCCTTCTTACGTTCATGCCATAATGGTAATATGGACAGTGTCTCCAGTGTAATCGCTGTCAACATCAGCATCTTCATATACCAATCGGGTAAAACCCATATAATGATTAACCACACTGCTGCAATCACTACCGCCCCTATATTCTTCTGCCTGAGAATCTTTTTATCTTCAATCGGATTATTCTCGGTAAAAAAAGGTGCGAATAACTTATTTACAATAATAATTCCTATCGATAACCCTACCATTATACCAACCGGCAGGTAATGAATATATTCTGCTCCTGCAATTGATGAAACACACACGAATACCATGGAAAGAAAGCAACCCAGATTCGATTTCATATGCAGTCCGCCGGCACAATAACGCAAGGAAGAAAAACATACAAGAGAAATAATCACATCCCACATACGACCAGAGATAGCGCCGAGCAAAACCAACCCTATTACTTTAAATAGAGAATTGAATATCAATTCTATTCCGTAAGTAACCGCTATTGCCTGCGTCTCCGACATCTCATTGTGCCTGGAACACCAATCGGTAATCTTGCTTGCCAACATGTGCTGCATGCTTTTCACACCTCATTTCATCTTGTGTACTATTTATACCATATCTGACAGAATATTTCCAATAATTTCCCAAACGCCCTATTATTTTTCCTAAACGATTTCTTATTGCAGAAAGCCCGTGTTTTCTGATGTTTTTTTGCTTTTTTTCATTTTCTACCCTTACTACTATTTGTTGTAAAAAGTAGAAAAATATACTATTATATCGTATGATACCAACATATGATAGAATTGAGGAGATGGCTATGTTACCGATATATATTTGTGAAGATGACGAAATTCAATTAACACATTTTAAAAAGCTGATATCCGATACTATCATGATCGAGGATATGGATGCTTCCATTGTTTGTGCCGTTTCTTCTCCTTATCATCTGCTTTCCTATTTATGTGAGCATCCGACTCCATCCCTATATTTTCTCGATATCAAACTTAATACTTCTATGGATGGTTTCCTATTGGCTCAGGAAATCAGAAAACAAGATCCTCGTGGTTTTATTGTTTTTATTACCACTCATAGTGAACTTTCTTATCTCTCCTTCCACTATCGTGTAGAAGCGATGGACTATATTCTCAAGGATGAACCGGACGAACTCATTTCCCGAATTCGCGGCTGTATCAGAAGATCCCTGGAACTATATACTCTACCTACTAATACCGTGCAAAAGGCTATCGCCTTAAAAATTGACGGACGTATCATTTCTCTACAGCTCGATGATATCTATTGTATTCAGACCTCATACGAAGCGCATAAGATCCGTATCTACAAACGCAATGGATATACGGAATTATTTTATTCCCTGAAGAAAATAGAAAAACTCCTGGATGATTCTTTTTTCAAGTGCCATAAATCCTGCATTATTAACCTCACCCATGTAAAAGAAGTAAATATAAAAAATTGCCTCGTCTTATTGGATAACGGCAAAGTCTGCCCTGTAGCTACGCGAATTATAAAAGCTCTCGCTTCGAAGTTACCGATTCAGCTCTCTTAAGGTTACAGTTCAGCCTTCAGCTTCACAGTAACAATCATTTAATCCTTCCGAGTTCAATCAACGTCTCACGATGAAGCGCTTCCCTATCATTTCTATTATGCTTCATCACATTGGCATACAGAACATCACAGATCACCAACACCGGGAACTGCGGTGAGATCAATTTGCCCAAGTCCAGGTTCTCTTTACTGGCAATCAATACGACCTCGTCACACCACTGCGCCCATTCTGACCGTTTTGCCGCACTAATCAGTACAGTAACAGCACCTTTTCTCTTTCCGCTTTCCAGCGCCTGCAACACCTCTTCAGCCTGTCCGCTTACCGATATCCCAATCAGCAAATCCCGACTGCGTATTACGGCTGTATTCATCTTCATAATATGTGTATCTACAATACACTCAATGTCAACACCGAAACGCATAAGCCGATTCTTAAATTCCTCAGCGGCTATTCCCGAGGAACCCTTTCCGTATACGAATACCCTCTGATTGGCCCTTGAAATAATGTTAGCAATTCTTATAATCTGAGCCTCATCGATGAGTGAATACGCCTTGGTCAACAGCTCCTGGTAGGTATCAAGAATATTTCTCGTATCCTCCGAAGCATCCTTTCTCTCCTCTTTGAATCCCTCCTGATATCTGTATATGAATTCCCGATACCCCTTAAAACCACATTTTCTAGAAAATCTGGATAAAGATGCTTCCGAGGTGTATAAATGCCCTGCAACTTTTTGTGCTGAAAAGTCCGAAACCTCCTTATTATTCATAAAAAAATCGGCTATTATCTTTTCACTCGCTGTAAAATTCTGATAGTGAGCTTCAATGATAGGTATAATACTTCTTTCATACTTCATACTATATCTCCTCATCTTTGTAATAGTTACGGTAAAAGATGCCCCTCCACCCTGATGGCTTCGAAGCACCTTCTATTTTATGATATGAAATATTACAACTATTCAGCAGGTCTGCGCATTTGATGCGCTGACCGTAAGAATACTTAGAAAAATCTTCATCAATCATCCACATTCATCATGTCATTGATTACATTTTTGTATAGAATAGCTTTCGCTCCGTAAATAGCCTGAATACCTCCGCCTACTTCCAATACATCAATAGCACCGATTCTTTTCAGCTCTGCCTTATCCACTTTCGATTTATCCTTAACGGATACTCTAAGCCTCGTAATACATGCATCTACATCTTCTATATTCTCTTCTGTTCCGAGAGCCTTGATAATTAAAACAGCATTTTCTTTAATCGATTCTTTCGTAGTAATTCCGCTCTTGGCATCATCCGCTGTTTCATCCATATTTCTTCCCGGTGTCATAATGTTGAACTTCGTAATGAAGAAACGGAAGGAGAAATAATAAAGAGCAAACCATATAATACCTACAATGGGAACGAGCATCCAATTCGTTTTGCTGTTGCCGGGCAGAACACCGAACAGTAAAAAGTCTATCACACCGCCTGAGAATGTATTTCCTATGGAAACATTAAGCATATCTGCGATAAAGAAGGAAACTCCATCAAGGAAAGCATGCCATACATACAATAATGGAGATACAAACAAGAACATAAACTCAATAGGTTCGGTAATTCCTGTAATGAATGATGTCAAAGCCACACCGAACAAAAGGCCGGCAAATGCTTTTCTTCTTTCACGAGGAATGCAGTGATACATCGCTAATGTTGCTCCCGGCAGTCCGAACATCATAGTTGCAAAACGTCCGGCAAAGAATCTCGTTCCTGAGGTGAACAAACCGGTATGTGTAGGATCAGCCAACTGTGCAAAGAAAATCTTCTGCGCACCGGCTACCGTTTCTCCGAGTACGGTTTCGACACCGCCAAGTTCCGTATACCAGAACATCGGATAAATCATATGATGCAGACCTACTGCACCACAAAGTCTCATTAAAAATCCGTAGAAAAAGGTACCGACTACTCCGGCACTTGCTATATAACCTCCGCTGGCCACAAGAAGATTCTGAAAAGGAGGCCAGATAAAGGAAAAAATCATTCCTATAAATATCGATGTAAATGCTGTTACAATGGGAACAAACCGAGAACCGCCAAAGAATCCCAAAGCCTGAGGTAACTGAATGTTTCTATATCTGTTATGTAAAAATACTGTAACACATCCAATCACAATTGCACCGATTGCTCCTGTATCAATGGAATTTCCCTCAGGGTTCCGAATAACGACCATAGTAGCAATCGTAGCTGTCATAACCAGATATCCTACTACGCCTGCAAGAGCTGCCGTTCCTTTTTCCTTATTAGCAAGGCCAATACAAAGACCTATACAAAGAAGTAAGTATAAATTGCCAAAAACAATACTTCCTGCCGCATTCATAATCTGGAAAATTGCCTGCAGCCATACCTGGTCTAATATCGGATAAGTAGCTACTGTTGTTGCATTTGTAAAAGAACCACCGATACCGAGCAGCAAACCGGCTGCCGGAAGAATCGCTATAGGAAGCATAAAAGCTTTCCCTATTTTCTGTAATTGCTTAAACATAAAAAATCCTCCTCACTATGAAATTTAATCAAGTGCTTTAGCAAATCTCTCCGTAATCTTCTGAGGTCTTGTAATGATAGAACCGACAACAACACAAAAGCATCCTAATTCTATCACCCTTCTTCCCTTTTCACAGGTATCGATATTTCCTTCTGCAATTATCGGACTTTTCACCTGACTTTGTATCTCGCGTATAATTTTAAAATCATCATCTTCGATATGAGTATCTTTGCTCTGCTTGGTGTATCCCACCAATGTGGTCCCTATGAAATCAAATCCTAAGCGGTCCGCATAAACAGCCTCTTCCACCGTAGAGCAATCTGCCATGAAAAGCTGCGTAGGGTATGCCTTCTTTATTTCTTCGAAAAATTCCTCCAACTGCTTTCCATCCGGGCGAATCCTATTCGTAGCATCCACCGCTATGATATCTACCCCCTCCTTCGCAAGTTCACTCACTTCCTTCATCGTAGGTGTTATAAATACATCGCTTTCCGGATAATTTCTTTTCACGATTCCAATAATGGGGAGATCAACATTCTTCTTGATTTCTCGGATATCTTCAACAGTATTCGCGCGTATCCCTTTTGCTCCTCCCCGGGATGCCGCCAATGCCATGCGCCCCATAATGAAGGACGAGTGCAACGGCTCCTCCGGCAGTGCCTGACAGGATACTATCAGTTTTCCGCGCAAACTTTTCATCCTGTTTTTTAACGCATCATCCATATTCTATTATCCTCCGTATCATCTCAAGGCCTTGACTTGATTTACAATTTCACTATAGCATTTTTGATTTTAATTTCAATAATATTTTTTTAATTGAATCTACTTTCATACTTTTTCACTATTTGCACTAAAAAATACAATTTTAGAAATATTTAAGGATTTATTTTTATTATTTTTTTATACTTTTGAAAGTATTTTCATATAAATTTTATATTCTTCTCTCCCTTACCGATTTTACTAAAAAACAAATAATAAATAATAAAAAGTGTAGTTGTGACCACCCATGTTAACGGATAACTAAACATGATCGTATAGATATTCTTGCGCGTCGGTACGACAAACATAAGCCAGGACACGCGCAGTGCACAGATTCCGATCAGACAAATGACCATTGGTATCCATGAGTCTCCCGCTCCTCTAAGCGCTCCTGAGAGGATCTCTATTGTCACATAGGTGAAATATACCGGCACCATATAGCGCATCATCGACACGCCGATCACGATGACCTCCGCATCGTTAGTAAACAGATGATATCCGTAAATGCCCCAAAAATACAACATAAAAGATAGGACAAGTGTGGTTGCAAAAGTCATACCCGTACATATTCTCACACCCTTTCGCAGCCGTTGTGTCTTGCCTGCACCGTAATTTTGTCCGACAAAAGTTGTAATCAATATACCAAAGGCACTCACTATCATCCAAAACAGACTATCTATCTTACTGTAAGCTGTCCAAGCGGCTACCGTATCCGTCCCCAAAGAATTAATGGATGCCTGTATCAGTACATTGGACGAACTATACATAATCGATTGCAGACCAGCCGGAAGTCCTATTCGGATAATCCTTCCGAGCATCCGCCTATCCAGATATATCCTACTATATTCCAAGTGATGCATATCATTTGTCCTTGCTAACAGCCGAAGCACAAGTATAGCGCTAAGCGTCTGAGAAAGGATCGTCGCCCATGCAGCGCCGGCTACTCCCATACCAAATCCCGCTACGAATAAAAGATCGAACACAATATTGGTCATACAACTCACAATTAAGAAGTAGAGAGGCCGTTTGGAATCTCCTACCGCCCTTAAGATACCGGCTCCTACGTTATAAATAAGATTACCTATCATTCCCAAATAATAAATACGAAGGTAAGTAAGAGACGGGTGAAACACATCTTCGGGGGTATCCATGGCTCTCAATATAACCGGGGCTGTCCATATACCGACTACCATCATAACAATTCCGGCAATCAAACTAAACGCAATCGCTGTATGCACCGCGTACTCTACCATTTCTTTCTTCTTTGCACCATAATACTGTGAAATAATAACGGTCGCGCCGCTGGAAAGCCCAACGAAGAATCCGACAATAACCTGAATTACCGTGCTCGTGCTTCCCCCTACTGCCGAAAGGGCTTCCTTGCCAACCACCCTTCCTACGATAATAGCATCCGCTGCATTGTATAACTGCTGAAAAAAAGTACCCCATAAAATGGGGAAAAAGAAGAGGAGCAACTGTTTCCAGATTACTCCTTCTGTTATTCTATTATCAGACATAACGAACCTCGTTCATATATTCATTTTTATATTGCCGCTCTATATATTTTTACGGTCAGCGCAATAAATACGCAGACCCGGTGGATAGTTACCTCTCTATTCCATTAAGGATTACATTTTTTACATGGGTCATACCCCTGTGCTATGACTTCATCCCGGCTTAAGCTGGAGTCGCTCCTATTCGTCGTGGGAAGATAGCTGCAACTCGCCAGATGGAACTTCTTCGTCTTCACATTCAAGATGTAGGTAAGGGCATTTGTATCCTGAGCTGACTCCACCTTCGGTTCTTCTACTGCCGGGGTACTCTCTTGCTGACTCGCTGCGGGAGCACTCTCAGCCTTCGTAGTATTATTCGCCGCCTTCTGCGGTTCACCGGCTTTCCATGAACCGGTGGGCGCCGCATTCCATTTGATTTTCTTTCCATCGGAGGAAGCAATCAAAGAACCTTGCTCATCGGTACGAAATAGCTTAATCCCGCGTGTTCTTAATGTATTCATGGTCTGTGCATGAGGATGTCCGTAATCATTATTCTCTCCGCAGCTAATCAGCGCGTATTCCGGGTCAACCGCATCCACAAAATCTTCTATCGAAGAGGTCTTACTTCCATGATGTCCCACCTTCAATACATCTGCCGATATATCGATACCATTATCGAGAATGTCCTCTTCCGCTTCTTCCTCCGCATCTCCGGTGAACACGAACTTCTTACTGCCATGCTCCAGCACAATGCTGACGGAATAATTATTCGCTTCTTCATACTCAGCATTAGGCGCAATAATGGTGAACTCCGCATCCCCCAGCTTATAGCTTTCTCCGACTACCGGCTCTGTCACCTTATATTTCTTATAATCCATTGCCTTAATGACATCCCGGTAAGAAGCCGTGTCTTTCGCATAATCCGGCATGATAATCGTATCGATATCATATTTCGTAATAATAACATCCGCACCGCCGCAATGATCTGAATCCGGATGAGTCACAATCAAATAATCGAGGCTCTTCACCCCTTGTTTCCTTATGTAATTCTGTACTAATGTGCCTTTATCATTCTCCCCCGCATCGATGAGCATCGCCGCATCGCCGCACTTAATCAGCGTCGCATCTCCTTGCCCTACATCGATATAGTGGACTTCCATTTTATCAATTGCCGTATCCGCAACCTTTGTCTTACCGTTCGCCTCAGCAACAGAACCGCCCAACGCCAACACAATCAAAAGCGAGGAAAATATAGTTAAAAATCGTTTCACCGCACAATCTCCTAATCTCTTTATCTCTTTTTCTTCATTCTACAATCACCCAAACAAATTTTCAACATATATTAACAAAATTCAGCTCACTTTTCTTCTTTATAACGCCATTTTAGATATAACAGATATAATAGATAGCACAGTCTTTTGACACCCGAATCCTATCATAGAATAAAAGTGTGCTTCGCTCACTCTCGCGATTTAAACTTTTAGCAGCACAGCTTTTGTTCCGCGCGCGCAGCTGCGCATCCTGCACGGAGTGCTTTTATTCTATAGAATCGATACTTTCATACTTTAATGTAACAAGGGCTTTTATATTTTCTATTTCATATATCTTTGCAGTAATTCCTGATACTCTTTATAATATCCGCAATTTTCCATGGCGAAAGACTGAGGCATCCATGATACCTTCTCCCATCCATAAGCTGTAAGCTGTGGTTTTAAAATTTGTTCCTTTTGCAGCGTATAAAGGAGGGCCCTTTGCCTGAACTGAAGATGATATCTAATCTTTTCCTCCACTTCCCCGGGGAAATAGCCGCACATCTTATTCACCAGTTCCCTTCCCATCTTCATTTCTCCATAATGGGTCCACTTCGTACGCATCTCCTGCGCGAACTCCATCCAAAGAGACTCTTTCTTCGGATATACAATTCCCATGAAATTCGCGTCCTTATAACACCATAGCGTATAGGAGATATCGTACTTTTTGAATAAATCCAAGGTATCCTCTACCATATCCATTACATGAGCAAGACTATGTCCTGCAATATCATATCCCGCTTCTCCGCATAATAAAGGCCGGCCGAATTTCTTCATTTTCTCTATCATCTTCACAAAGCGGTCTTCGAATATCGCTCTTCTCTTCTCTCTCGGATAGTCAGGATCGCACAAATCCGCTTCCCACACTGTCGGATAGAAGTGGAAAGTAATCGCTGACTGCTCATCCTTTAATTCCTTGATCGCGGAACAGTCCATAGCAAAGAAATCGCCTTCCAAAAAGATAATATGATTTTCATCCACCTCTCTGATTGCCGCCGTTACCTTATCATAGAACTTCCGCAGCCTTCCATCCTCGGCAGGAATAAGAAAAGGTTCATTTATAATATCATATCCGAGAATCCATGTTTCCTGCGCATAACGCTCGGCAATCTCTCTCCAAAGCTCCACCATCTGATTCTGGAATACTTCAAAATGCCAAAACTGAGGCATACCGGTCTGGTTATCGGAATGCCAGTCGGGGTTCTGCCCTCCCGGCACCGCATGAAGATCGGGAAGGAGAAATATCTCATATTTTCTACATAATGCAAGTAATCTGTCAAAATAGCGAAATCCCTTTTCCTTCTTAACGGTAAGATCGGTATCATCAAAGAATAGATGATAATTAAAGGGTACCCGTATGATATTTACCCCTGTTTCCTTTAAAAATCGGAAGTCTTCCTCCTGTACGAAGTAAGCAATGAAGTCATCGAAAAAATGATTACTCTTTTCTTTTCCGAATACCTCTTCGAAAGCTTCTATTATCTGCTTTTCCGGTGTGGGTATTCCTAACATAAAATGTTCCATATTCAGCCAGCTTCCTATACCAAGCCCGCCAAATGTAATCTCTTTACCTCTAAAATAAAATTTTTCACCTCTTATTTTTACAAAATCCATTTTCTACCTCATTGAAATTTCTACTAAATTTCCTTGTATCATATCCACTATTTCGTTCTTTCCTGTATGAATCAGGCGCACTTTGGCATGAATTGTTTCCGACGCTTTAATCGTCACTGCATCGCCATCCCGGCGAGCGGTAATCTCCACTTCATGAAGGTTTTCTTGCAAATATACCGTTGTCTTCACCTGGTGATTCTCTTCCAACCCATAGATTCTAATTTCAGCATTCTCCAAATAAGAATAATCAGGACGGGCAGTGCAGCTTCCCATTACTAAAATTGTGTGTTCCCGCACGAAGAGGGGCATTTGAGTATAACCCATCTCCTTTTGATACCACTTCCCACCGACTTCTCTCTCGCCGGTCAGCAAGTTCGTCCAGTTTCCCTCCGGCAAATAATACTCACCAATTCCATCCTCTCGAAATACCGGCGCTATGAGCAGGGAATCACCCATCATATATTGCTTATCCAAATAAGAACAGTTCTTATCCAGGGGAAACTCTAATACCATAGCACGCACCATCGGTATACCCGTTCTCGATGTGTTCACCGCCTGCGCAAACAAATAAGGCATAAGCTCATTCTTTAACCTGGTGAAGAAACGCAATACTTCTGTCGCCTCATCATCATAAGCCCATGGTACCCGGTAAGATTTGCTTCCATGAAGTCTGCTATGAGTGGACATCAGGCCAAAGGCTGCCCATCGTTTATAGACATCTGCCGTGGAAGTTTCCTCGAAACCGCCGATATCGTGGCTCCAATAACCAAATCCAGACAACAAAAGTGATAGCCCTCCTCTTAGGCTCTGCTCCATGGACTCATAATCCGACCAGCAGTCTCCGCCCCAATGCACCGGGAACTTCTGTCCCCCGGCGGTTGCCGAGCGAGCGAACAGTACGGCATCATTTTTCCCTCTTTTTCTTACTAACAGGTCATAAACTGCCTGATTATATAAATAAGTATAATAATTATGCATTTTCATGCTATCCGAGCGATCATAGTATTCCACTTCCACCGGAATTCTTTCGCCGAAATCAGTTTTAAAACAATCCACTCCCATATCGAGAAGCATCTCCAGCTTCCCTGTGAACCATTCACATGCCTGAGGATTGGTGAAGTCTACAAGCGCCATTCCCGGCTGCCACATATCCCACTGCCAAACATCCCCATTTTTCTTTTTCACAAAATATCCATATTCCATTCCTTCATCAAATAACTCAGACTCCTGAGCGATATATGGATTAATCCATACACAGATATTCAGTCCCTTTTCCTTAATGCGCCTAAGCATTCCTTCCGGATCGGGAAATACACGCTCATCCCAGATGAAGTTCGACCAGTGGAAATCTTTCATCCAAAAACAATCGAAATGAAACACTCTAAGGGGAATCTCCCTCTCCTGCATCCCATCGATAAAACTCATCACTGTCTTTTCATCATAATTCGTTGTGAACGAGGTAGAGAGCCATAGCCCGAAACTCCATGCCGGTGGGAGTGACGGCTTGCCGGTAAGCGAAGTATATCTTTCCAGCACTTCTTTCATCCCCGGCCCATTGATAAAGAAATAATCCAGTGACTCTCCCGGAACTGAGAATTCCACACGCGCCACGTGCTCCGTTGCTATTTCGAAGGAAACTCTCTCCGGATGATTGATGAACACACCATACCCCTTATTAGAAATATAAAAGGGAATGTTTTTATACGCCTGTTGGGTGGACGTTCCGCCATCTTCATTCCATATGTCGAGAGTCTGTCCATTTTTCACAAAGGCGGTGAAATGCTCTCCCATTCCATAGATCAGCTCACCTACACCGAGAGAAAGCTGTTGGCGCATATACACTTCCTGTCCTTCCTCCGCATAAGCTGCCCCGAAATCCTCGCTTCTTACATAGGCAAGATCCTTCGGTCCTATTTTAGAAACGGTTTCTCCGTTCCTTATAAATGCCATCGTACAGTCCTCTTTTTTTATACGAAGCAACAAGGAACCACTGAAAATAGCGAGAAATTCTTCATCCTCTTCCACGGAAAAGTCCGTTCGCTCCGGCATATATAATTCAAACTCAGGTCCCTTCTTCTGTATTCCCTTGTGATGGTATACTTGTACCCTTATGATCTCCGGCATCGGAGCCGTAATCATAATGGTAAGATTCACCCCTCCAAGGGTGTCTCCTCTATTTATAATCTTAGCGGTAGGTGCCGTGAGCACAACTTTCTCCTCTTCCCGCTTTATAAAATATACCTCTTTCGGCGAATAACACCCATATCCCTTCTTCATCAACCAACAACCATTCGAAAACTGCATTCCGCGGCTCCTTTCTCTACTTATAATCCAAGTCGTTCATACTGCTCCCCCGGTGCTTCTGCTTCCTTCATACCCTCTATGAGCATCTCGCACATCCGCTTCTCCAATTCCTTATTTTTCACAGGATGGTTCTGCCGGGGATCTTCTTTCGTGTCGAATAGCACGGTATCCATAATATCGTCCAGCCTTCCCATATAATCGGCCTCTTGAATCGGAGGAATCCGATAGACCGGATAATTGGTATAGGATAAATACCTGCCCATTTCCATTACATCCGCATATTCTTCACCATAATAGCGCCCTAAGGTAGCGGGCATTGCCGTATATTGATAGCAAGGCTTATTCGCCTTATCCTTCGGCGCTTTGAAATAAGTATATCTTCCGTCGCTGACATTGACCGCTCTTCCGAACCAGCCATATATCACCTGTTTCCTGCCTTCGTTTCCCGGATCTTCCAACGCATAGGAAAACAGATTCTTTCCCTTCACTCTCTCCGGTGCCTCACAGCCATGATGTGCCAGTATCGTAGGCATCAAATCGATATTCTGCGTTAGCTGTTCCCGTTTCTCCCCGGCATACGTTCCACCCGGCATTTTGACGAAAAGAGGGATTCGAACCATCTCATCATAGGCATGCATAAAATTCTTTCCGGTATACCCGTGTTCTCCAAGCATATGCCCATGATCGGTGGTCAATATTATAAGGCTGTCTTCATACATGTCGTTTTCCTTGAGGGAATCCAGGAATTTGCCGAGCCAACGGTCTGCCATCGTCAAGGTGGCAAGATAGCTCTTCCTTAAATGCTCTACCGCCTCGGAGGGCTCTGTCACAGATTCATAAGAGGGCCAGGTATTCCTCCGGTGTTACGAAAGGTTCATGAGGGTCGAAACTCTCCACCATAAGGAAGAAATCATCGCCCCCCTTATTCTCTTGCGCCCATCGGCATGCCGAACGAAATGTGGACGGCGTCGGATAGGAAGCTTCCTCCTTTTCATATACACTGCGATTTAAAATTTCCTGAGCATGTTTTCTTCCATAGACCTCCGGGGCCACCATAGGACGATTGACTCTCGATACCCATGGGTCCACTTCCTGTCCTCTGTGGAAGTCCCAAGTATCGAACAACTGACAGTAATTCTCCCCGCCGATTTCAAAATAATGAGAATGATCCGTCGTAATATGAGTGAACACTCCTTTTTCCCGAAGTACCGAAGGGAGGGAACGATCGAAAGGCTCCATTCCTCCCCACCCTTTTTCCAGAAACTGCAGCCTTCCGGTTAAGATATCTCTTCTTGCCGGCATACAAGGGGCTGAGCCGATGTAATGATGCTGAAACTGCACACTATCCTTAGAAAATGCATCGATGTTCGGGGTAATTCCCCTCGCTGCTGCATCGTAAGCTTTCAAAAAATGTCTGTTTAAAGTATCCATTAATATGAGGATTGTTCTAGCCATAACTTTCTCCTTTTCTTAAAATAATGAGGGAACAATTGCGGAACTTATTAACTCCATAATTTTATCTGTTTCACAATTTCCCAACATAATACGGATTTTCTCCCTATAAGATTATTAGCCTTTCAATCCGGAAAAAGCAATACCTTCCACCAAATATTTCTGTCCGGCTGCAAAAATAAGAAGCATGGGAATAAGCGCGCATACCGTACCTGCCATAATCAGCCCATATTCCGATCCATACTGTGTACGGAAAGAAGCAAGGCCTATTTGAATCGTTCTCAGCCGCTCCGAAGTAAGATAAATCATAGGTGCCATGTAGTCATTCCACATAAAGTTGAACGTAAACACAACGAGCGTAGCAATGCCCGGTTTGCACATAGGAAATACGATGGTTGAATATATCTTAAATTCTCCGCAACCATCAATACGTGCCGCTTCTGATAATTCATCCGGAATACCGAGCATAAACTGACGGAGCAAAAATACACCGAAGGCACTGAATAAATTAATCAATATCAACGACCAGTGGGAATCATTTAACCCAAGACTTTTAATCACCAGAAACTGAGGAATCATAATCGCATGCCAAGGTACCATCAGTGTTGCCAGATAGCAAAGGAATATTTTATCCCGTCCCGGATATTGCATCTTGCTAAAAGAATACGCTGCCAGCGAACAGGTAAGGACCTGTCCCAACGTTACGATAACGGAGATTTTGAGCGTATTGAAGTAATAAGTAAGAAAAGGAATCTTTTCCCCTACTTCTTTGTAATTCGACCAGCGGAATATTTCAGGTATCCATCTGATAGGGTAAGAAAATATCTCATTATTGTTTTTGAAGGAGGCGGAAAGCGTCCACAAAAAAGGGATGATCATGCAACATCCTAATATGAGCATACCGATAAACAGTGCGCTGCGAGAGATTTTCCCATTGAGAGTCCTCGTATTTTTTACCATTTTTTCATCCTCCTCTTCTACATATAGTTAACCCATTTTTTCTGTCCTCTGAATTGAATGATTGTAATAATCATAACGAGCAGGAAGAGAAAATAGGCCATAGACGATGCATAACCGAACTGAAGCTTCTGGAAGCCCTCCTGGTAAATACGGAATACGAGCACATTCGTGGACCTTCCCGGTCCGCCTGCCGTCATAATATTTACAAGGTCGAACACTTGGAAGGAGTTGATAATGCACAGAATTGTCACCATGAACATCGTAGGGGACAGCATGGGCAGCGTTACCTTGAAGAACTTCTGTACCGGTCCTGCACCATCGATGGCGGAAGCTTCATAGAGCTGAGAAGGAATTGACTGCAGCCCCGCCAGTAATATAATCATGTAGTATCCTGCCTGCTTCCAGATTGCCACCAGCATAATAGAGCCCAGTGCTGTACTTGTGGAAGAAATCCACATCGGAGGATTTTCCATTCCGACAGCCCGCAGAAGCTGGTTCAGCGGACCTACTGTAGGATTGAATATCATCGACCATACAATACCTACCGCTACCATCGAACTGATATTGGGGAGAAAGAACATCGTTTTGAATAATCCACTCCCTTTAATTCCCTGATTGACTGCCATCGCAAGAAGCAAGGCAAAAACAATAGTACCCGGTACGGTAACCAATGTATAGACGACATTATTCCTAAGGGACACTCTGAAATATTCATCCTGAAACATATTGATATAATTCTTAAGACCCACGAAGTTAAACTGTGAAAATCCATTATAATCGGTAAAAGAAATCACAAATCCCATAATGATCGGGAGTGCCATAAATACAAAAAAACCGATGAAATTGGGGAGGATGAACAAATATCCTTTTAAATATCTGGCCACTCTTTTATTCTTTATCATAATATTTCCTTTCCGAGAAATCTTCTTATTAAGCCATTACGAAACTTGTTATTTCATAATAACAGGGAAGCTTATGTTCTAAGAACCGCTTCCCTGCTACCTATGAACACTATTTACTCATAATCTGCTCACGCTGAGCTTCAAAGTTTGCCATTGTTTCATCGATTCCCTTTTCGCCATACAGATATAATTCTGCATTTTCAGTAAAAGCATCAATTAAATCGTTATATTTATCATATGCTGGCGCCTCCGGTAATCTCTTCGCATTAAATACTACTTCTACTGCGCTGTCTTTTCCGATTGCTTCTTTGAAAGCATCTTCGCCGGCTTCGCTGGAATAAGACGGGAGAATACCGAACTTAGGAAGTACGGACGCTCCGCCGTCTCCGCAAAGATACTCTAAGAATTCATAAGCTTCTTCTACGTGCTTACTGTCCCCGGGAATTGCCGCAAACTGTGTTGCTCCCCATGTGGTTCCGGCTTCCACGCCTTCCGGTACCGGAAGAGGTGCTACATCCCAATTCACATCTGTCTTACCGGCTTGTGCATCTTTCATCAGCATATCGAAAAGCCATTCGCCCTGAGGAATCATCGCTACTCTTCCATTTTCGAAATCGGACAGATACTGGCTGTCATTCGCTTTTATCTCCGCAAGCGGTACGTGAGACTTGTCTTCATTGAACAGACGGTTCAATATTTCAAGACCTACTTTTTCATTAGAAATATCATCATCGCAATGAATTCAAAAGGGTTAAAACTTATGAAAGCAGCTTTTTATTTATGTTAAATATATTGTCCACCCTGACACCGAGGGAGCTGGATACCCTTCATCTTCTTATTAACGGCCATACGAAAAAAGAAATCTGCCAGATGCGCTGCGTGGAAATGAGCACCGTAAAGTCTCAAGTCCACAGCATTCTGAAGAAATTCAAAAAACGCAATGTGGCAGATATTATTACGACGGAATCGGATAAAAATCTTCTCGAAACCATTCTTCATAATTACTATCATAAATAGGATTCGGACATCAAAAGCCTTCTTATTAAATAGCTTTCGTCCATTTGCACAATCTATGTCAACAAAAAGTGATACCTCATATAATTTGCTCGCAACGCGCTCTCGCTTGGATGAAGCTCGTAGTGGTACGTAAGACCACAGAATACGTGGATCTAAGTACCAACGGCTTCATACAGTTGCTCATCAAACAATATGAGGTATCCCTTAGGCAGAAAGGATATGGGTGCAAATGGACGAATCCCTATTGTACGAGATGCTTTTGACGCCCGAATCTTAATTATTATAAAGGGAAAAAGGGTTAAGGCCTTCCTGCTTTCTTATTCTTATGATGAAGAAGAGGCTGATAAGGGAAATAATCAAAAGGATGGCACAATTCGGTGCTGTCGCCATGGCGCTCATCCATTCCTGACGGTAGCTGATGGAAAATACGCTTACATTGGCAAGTCCATGGAATAGTACCGGCGCGGTAAAGCTGGCGTACCATTCATAGGCGAAGGTGATGGCGATTCCAAGAATCGTACCATAAATTCCCTGCACTAAATTACCATGATAGACGCCGAATAAAATGCCGCATACGATAATGGATAATATACGGCCGAAATAACGTTTCATCCGGTTATAGATCAACCCTCTGAATACAATCTCCTCCGCAACCGGCGATATAATTCCATAAATAACAGCTCCCACCACAAAGCTTACCCCATATTGCCTTGCGGCCACATCGCTGTAAGCGGTGGAGCTTCCAGTAACTCCCGTCAACAGCAAAAGAAGATTGCTTCCAAGAGCCAGCGTAATAGCAAAAAGTGCAAGAAGTCCATACGCGGTTATCATTTTCCTTTTATATTCTACGTTTTGGCTCGGTGACGCTTCCTTCCTTGTTTCGGCATAGCAGAACTCCCTTTTTGCCATCGGCCATACAAAGGCCATACCGATAACGAGAGAAAGTGCATTCATAATCCCACTCACTGTCTGTGCATGGGCCGTTACATATGCCGCATAATCTTCGCCCATACCAAGACTTAGGCCGACAAGAAATGCCAGCAGCACCTGCGCCATATCATGTGCAATAAAGTAAACGACAAAGGGCATTAAGATATCCCATATTTTTCTTAATGAAGACTCTGCTCCTGCTCTCATTGTGCCAACAGTCCCCCAAGTTCCTCCACGGAGCTTACGATATCATCCGCGCCCGCCGCTTCCAGTTCCCCTTCTCCCGCATAGCCGAAGGTCACGCCAACCGTCCGTAAGCCGTGTTCCTTTCCTCCGATAATATCGAACTTCCGGTCGCCGATCATAACCGTGTGCTGTTTATCTAACTTCTTGTCCGGCTCATCAACCGTCGTTCCCTTTCTGTCCTCTCCCTCGTTTATCTGAGAGAGGCGATATAAGGCTTCCTCCACGACTTCTTCCTTCGTCCCTCTTTCTCCGCTTAGCTCGCTCCCCACTACAACATCAAAATATTTCTCAATATCGAAATGACGCAATACCTTTTCCACAAAAACGGTAGGCTTACTGGATGCTACCGCCAATATCTTCCCTTTTTCCTTTAATTCATGTAACATTTCCGCAATTCCCGGAAATAACCGATTCTGGAAGATTCCCGTCGGCGCAAACCATTCCCTATATTTCGCCACCGCTTCCTCCGCCTTCTTCTCATCGAAGCCATAGAATTCCATAAAGCTTTCTTTCAAGGGCGGTCCTATAAAAGGCTCTAACTTATCTAAATCCGGCTCATCAATACCGAATGCCCGCAGCGCATACTGTACTGAGGTGGTAATTCCTTCCTTGGGATCGGTCAATGTTCCATCCAAATCGAATAACAAATATCGGTATTTCATCCTATATAACCATTCCTTTCTTATCGCCTACTTATTTCGAAACGTAACAGTTCAGATGCCTTCACTGTTACAAAAGCAAAGATTGCTTTGCAAAAATCCATGAGAATCACCTACGGCGATGGGATTTTTGCCAACAGCATTTACGTTTTCTTACGGTCAGCGCAGCAAATGCGCAGACCTGTCTGAACTGTTACTTCGAAACTATCCATCTTCAAAGTATAACTGCTTTCTCCTTGACGTGCAAGCCTGCCCGTGGTATCCTTAAACTCCTTCCGAGCTATCGGACAACTCAATATTTTTTACCTGCGGTATTCTTTGGCAAAATCCAAGGAAAGCAGACCGACTTGGCAAGATATAATTTATATTACTACCAGGAGGAAGCAAACATGATTATGATGGAACATGTAAGCAAGACCTATAAGGTCTCTAAACGCGATGCCGGATTTATATCCGCATGCAAAGCTCTGTTTCGCAGAGATTACGAGCATATTTATGCGCTCGATGATGTCTCCTTCTCGATCGAAGAGGGAGAAATGGTCGGTTACATCGGTCCTAACGGTGCCGGCAAAAGCTCTACCATTAAAATTCTAAGCGGTATCCTCACTCCGGACAGCGGCACTTGTCTCGTCAACGGACGCGTCCCATGGAAGAACCGTATCGAACATGTGAAGGATATCGGTGTCGTATTCGGTCAGCGTTCCCAACTTTGGTGGGATGTGCCCGTTATAGATTCCTATGAGCTATTGAAGGAAATCTACAAAATAGACAGCCAATCCTATCGCCGCAACTTGAATCAGCTCACCGAATTGCTGAATCTTTCCCAACTTCTTCGCACTCCTGCAAGACAGCTTTCCTTAGGTCAGAGAATGCGCTGTGAAATTGCGGCTTCCCTTTTACACAATCCCCATATTCTTTTCCTCGATGAACCTACTATCGGTCTGGATGCGGTATCCAAGCTGGCCGTTCGGGAATTCATCCTTCAACTGAACAAAGAAAATAACACCACTGTCATTTTAACAACTCATGATATGTCCGATATCGAAGCATTGACCAATCGGGTCATACTCATAGGAAAAGGCCGTATTCTTTTGGACGGAAGCTTACGGGATATTCGTCGAAACTATGAAACCACGGAAGAGGCACTGGCCGGCTTCTATCTCGCCAACGGCATATAGGAATAGGGGAATACTATGAGAAAATATTTGGTTTTTTTTCGCTTGCGCTTCTCTATGGGGCTCCAATACCGTGCGGCTGCACTGGCAGGAATCGTTACACAATTCGCATGGGGTGCCATGGAAATCGCCCTGTTTCGGGCTTTTTACCATACCGATCCCGGCTCTTTTCCTATGACTTTCTCGGCAGTCTCCGCCTATGTATGGATGCAGCAGGCCTTTTTAGCGCTGTTCATGGCATGGATGATGGAAAATGAGATTTTTGATGATATCGTAAACGGCAATATTGCCTATGAGCTCTGCCGCCCCATCGACATTTATAATATGTGGTTTTCCAGAAGTCTTGCCAACAGACTTTCCAAGGCAGTGCTTCGCTGCATGCCAATCCTCATTTTTGCAGCGTTTCTCCCCGCACCTTATGGACTGATACCACCCGTTGACTTCATCTCATTTTTCTTCTTTTTACTCACTTTGGTCACCGGCCTTTCCGTAACTGTAGCCTTTTGTATGCTCGTATATATTGTATCATTTTTCACCATCTCTCCTGCCGGCATCCGAATGGTGGCGGTTTCCATGGTGGACTTCTTTTCCGGCGCTGTAATTCCCCTTCCCTTTTTCCCGGAGCATATCAAGCATATTTTAGAGCTTCTTCCGTTTGCATCTATGCAAAATGTACCTCTGAGAATCTACAGCGGGGATCTGTCCGGCCCGGCTATGTGGAAGGCTGTTTTACTTCAATTGTTATGGCTGCTTATTCTGGTCCTTATGGGAAAAGTTTTGAACTTTCTGGCGATGAAACGAATTAGGATACAAGGAGGATGAATCTGCATGAGATTATATATAAAGTATTTTGCGATACAATTCAGAAGCGTGATGGAATATAAGGCTTCCTTTTTCCTTACAACGATTGGACAGTTTTTCATATCCTTCAACATTTTTCTCGGTATTTACTTCATGTTTCAGCGTTTCCCTATTGTGGAAGGATTCACTTACAGCGAAGTGCTTCTTTGTTTCGGTATGACTCTATTGGAATTTTCTCTGGCAGAATGCTTTGCCAGAGGCTTCGACATGTTCTCTATTATGATAAAAAAAGGGGAATTCGATAGAATTATGGTTAGGCCGCGCAATGAAATCTTCCAGGTACTCGGCAACTATATCGAATTTACCCGTTTAGGAAGGATAATACAAGCCCTTATTATGTTCGCCTATGGAATTGCAGCAAACAATATCACATGGGATCTAGGCAAGATTATTACGGTCCTTTTTATGTTAGTAGGAGGTACTGTCCTTTTTTCCGGCATTTTTCTGATCTATGCCTCTCTATGCTTCTTCACTACAGAAGGACTGGAATTCATGAATGTACTGACCTATGGTGCCAGAGAATATGGGAAATACCCAGTGAGTATCTATGGGAAAAGAATGCTACAGTTCTGTACCTTTATCGTTCCCTATTCTCTCGTTCAATATTATCCGTTGTTGAACCTGCTGGACAGAGGAAAGCCATACTATAGCCTACTTCCTCTTTTGGCCTGCCTCTTCCTGATTCCCTGTTATCTTCTATGGAGGATGGGGGTGAAACATTATACTTCATGTGGATCGTAACGTAGCCAATATCTCTTTTGTCGGGGCATATATGTCTCGACAGATTACCTTTAGGATATCATTCACCCTTTCAGTCCGCCTCCCGTGATTCCAGCGATAATTCTCCTTGATAAGAACAGGTATAATATGAAGGTTGGCAGGAACACAATAACCACAGAGGCAAACATTCCTGCCCAATCCCCTGTATATCTCATTGCGTTAATCATTGAGTATAACCCTACTGCAACCGGCCTTAGCCGGTCGGAATTTGCAAAGATCAAGGACATAAAATACTCATTCCATACATTAATAAAATTGAAGATGGTAACTGTAATAAGCCCTGACTGTGCCATAGGGAACATAATTAGCCAGAAAGTCTTCATCGGGGTACATCCATCAATTGCCGCCGCCTGCTCATAAGCGCTGGATAGGTTACTAAAGAAGGATAGCAAAAAAATCGTTGTATAAGGTACGTTTATACCTATATAGAGGAAAATCAGTGTAAACCGGTTGGCCATTATATTGTTAAGAATATTCATTCCTGCTATCATACTGAATAAGGGCAATACAATCATGACCGCAGGAACACCCATGGCCGATACGAAACTCGTTTGGATAAACCGGTTGGCAATAAATTTAAAGCGAGATAATACATAAGCAGCCGGCGCACATATGAAGATTAATGCCACGCAAGCGATAATAGAATAAAACAAAGAATTTCCAAAGATAACCGATACATTTTGAGAGGTCCAGGCCTTGATATAGTTTTCAAAATGGAAACCCGTAGGAAATTTTAACGCATCACCGGCAAATATATCCTTGGTCGTTGATAGGCTTGCCGCAAATACCCAGCCTAGCAGTACAAAGGTAAACAGAATCCAAAGGGACAAGATCAGGTAACCGGGTGCAAGCCTTAATTCATGCTTCCAATTAAACTTTCTCACTTCATTTTCTTTTCTACTCATAGGTTGCCTCCTAAAATTCCAAATCATCATCCCTGATCAACTTATTGCACAGGGTGAAGACAAGAACTACACATATGCTAAGAATGATACCAACTGCCGCACCCAGTCCTGCATTGTGCTCCGTTACACTGTTACCAGCACCAAATACCTGCATATACATATATACCATTGGAGTAATAGTCTGCGTATCCGCAGTGACTGTTGAAAACAACTGTGACCAGACAAAAAAGCCCGCACTTGTTACACTCCACATGGTAATATTCGTTTTAAATACGCCCTTGATCAGCGGCAATGTTATATGTATGAACTGCTTTATCTTCCCTGCCCCATCAAGCGTTGCCGCTTCAAAATATTCCGCACTGATACGTTCTATGCCGCTTGCAAAGATTAGCATATGATACCCTACCATGCCAAAACAATAAGCAATCAAAAGCGCCCAGAACTTATGCTCATTGTCCGTCCATTGAATCGCTGCTATTTTATCCATGCGGATCATCTCAAAGAAGCGCTTGAACAAACCGAATCTTGGGTTATAAACATATTGCAGCCACATGGTCGCGAGGGCCACCGCACTCACTACATTGGGCATATAGATCGCCGCCTTGAAAAAACCTTTAAATCGTATGCCGCTCGTTAATATAACTGCAAATAGTAAGGCAAGTGCCATTACCGCCATGCCCCCCACAAACCATATACGAAAAATATTCCATAGTGAGTTCACAAAAAGGCTGGTATGGAACAGCTTATTAAAATTACCAAGTCCGACAAATGACCATTTTGATATGGCATCCGTCACTCCCTCAATCTTAAAAAAACTCATAAAAATAGTTCTGCATATGGGATACAAAAAGATTAGAATAAAGAATATGAGCGCAGGTAGTAAAAAACATACGATCATTGTCTTACTTTTCTTCAAATCAACTACCTCCTTGGAATCTTGATAATCATGACTACCGGCTTAGCCGGTAGTTTGCTCTGCGACTATAAGTCGCTGCTCCCGCTTGCCTCTAAAGAGGCTCTGAAAAGTTCGCCTTCCGCACTGCGGTCTCGGGCTGGCTCTAAAGAGCCTTTTTATTTGCCTTTTTGTACCGGCTCACCCGTAAACGGGTCGATATACTCTTTTAGTGTCATTTGATCGTATGTCTGATCTTCCTGTAGTTGGTTCTTTATATATTCTTCGATTTTCTTTGCATTTTTACCTACTGTGTCTACATAATAACCTCTACACCAGAAATGACGGTTTCCATACCGGTACTTTAAATTCGAGTGCCTTTCAAATATCATTAAGGAACTTTTTCCTTTTAGATATCCCATGATTTCTGCTACACTATACTTCGGTGGTATTCTTACCAGCATGTGTACATGATCTCTACAACATTCTGCCTCTATTATCTCGATTCCTTTTCTTTTGCACAATTCACTTAATATTCGTGCAACATCTGCCTTGATCCTTCCATATATTATTTGCCTTCTATATTTGGGGGCAAAAACCAGATGATATTTACACTCCCACCTTGTGTGTGCTAAACTGTTCTTATCCATTTGGATACCTCCTTGGTTATATTTATGCGGTTGGCGAACCTGCATTTATTGTACCATGGAGGTTTTTATTCTTGAAGCTAAAGCTGACTGGGAACACACCTGCATAGCAGGTGGTTTATTTTTGTTGACTATACAAAGAAAAGCCGCAAGGGAACTTTCTTACATTCCCTTGCGGCTTATATTCTCATTCTTCCAGCGCTTCTCCATTTGTACTTATTATATCACGGTACCAATAGAAGCTTTTCTTACGGAAGCGTTCCAATGTTCCGCTTCCGTCCTCGTTACGATCCACATATATGAAGCCATATCTCTTTTTCAATTGTGCACTTGATGCACTGACCAGATCGATGCATCCCCATGCCGCATATCCTATTACCTCCACGCCGTCCTGTACTATCGCTTTTTTTATCTGAGCCAGATGCTCTTTCATGTAATTGATACGGTAATCATCTTCCACCGTCGGCTCTCTGTCAGCACCAATAATCAGCACGTCGTTGGCTCCCAACCCATTTTCTGCCACGAAGAGGGGCTTTTGATAACGGTCATAAAAGTAATTCAACGTGTACCTAAGACCTTTTGGGTCAATCTGCCACCCCCATTCACTCTCCTTCAGATAAGGATTGGCCACACCTGTAGTTAAATTACCCCGCCCTTTCTGATACTTAGAGCAGTCGGCAGCCGTACATTTGCTCATATAATAGCTAAAGGATATATAATCTACCGTATATCTTAAGACATCTTCATCTCCAGGCTCCATCTGAAGCTCAATTCCCTCCCGCTCCCATTCTCTGCGGATATAGGATGGGTAATAGCCTCTGGCTTGCACATCAGCAAAAAACATACAATCCCTGTCTCTCTCCATCATAGAAAGCATATCGTCAGGATGAGGAGTCATCGGATAGCTTAACGCTCCCAACACCATGCAGCCCATTTTTGCACCGGGAACCATCTCCCGAAGAAGCTTGGTAGCAAGCGCACTTGCCACAAACTCATGGTGTGCTGCCTGGTAGATATCCGCCTTAGTCAGCTTCTCCTTCGGTGTCCATATACCCGCACCCATCAGTGGGAAATGACGAACTGCATTGATTTCATTAAAAGTCATCCAGTATTTAACCTTCTTACCATATCTTCCGAATACGGTTCGACAGTAGCGCAGGAAAAATTCAATTAAGCTCCGGTTTCTCCATCCGTCATATTCCTTTGCCAGATGAAGCGGTGTCTCATAGTGAGACAGGGTCACAATAGGCTCAATACCGTATTTTAAGCAACAGTCAAACACCTTATCGTAAAAGACAAGTCCTTTTTCATTCGGCTCCTTATCATCTCCGTTTGGGTAGATGCGGCTCCATGCAATTGACAGACGAAGCATCCGAAACCCCATCTCGCTAAACAGACGGATATCGTCCTCGTATCGATGGTAAAAGTCGATACCCATTAGTTTCAAATTATCTGCCGTCGGTTCCTCTTCCACCTCTCCAAGAACACCCTTTGGCATTACATCCTGAATCGACAGTCCCTTGCCATCCACATCGTAAGCCCCTTCGCATTGGTTTGCTGCAATCGCACCTCCCCATAAAAAGTTCTCCGGAAATCTCATATCGAAACCGCTCCTTTCCCTACAAATTAACGAATTATTGTTATAATTCCATCCCCATAATTTACCTGTTTTGTATCCGCTGCAATTACTTCCAGGTAATCATCCGTGTTGCTGATGATTATTGGTGTTATTAACTGATAGCCTGCTTTTTTAATCTCATCCATATCGAAAATAAGAATTGTTTGGCCTTTTCTCACCTGTTGACCCTCTGTTACAAGGCATTCAAAATGCTCTCCTTTTAAACCCACCGTATCCAATCCTACATGAATAAGAATCTCAGTTCCGTTTACATCCTGCAGACCTACCGCATGTTTGGAATCAATAACAGATACTACCGTAGCATCACAAGGCGCTGTTACTTTTCCTTCCGAAGGAATCACCGCAATTCCCTGTCCTAAGATTCCCTTGGAAAATACTTCATCCGGTATCTGCTCCAAAGAAACTACTTTTCCCTTTAGCGGAGATCCTATCGTTTCCTTCACACTAAGTCTGTCCGCTTTTCCTTTACCGCTGTTTCCGCCGGTCTCCTTCGTTGTTTTTTCCTCTATCGGATCCACAAATCCGAGTATCAAAGTAGCTATGGCTGTCACAACAATGGAAATTATAATTGTGATTATTGCATTTACTACGTTCATAATGCTGTCCCCGCCGATATATACCGGAAGTGCCAATAAGCCCGCAGTAGTGGATGAAAAGGTATGAATTCCCGTAATTCCCGCATAAAGTCCGGCCACACCGCCGCCAATCATAGCTGCATAGAGCGGGCGCTTCAATTTCAGGTTAACACCGTACAACGCCGGCTCTGTAATGCCCATTAAACCAGTGAATCCGGCAGAATACGCAATCTGCTTCATATCTTTATTTTTTGTTCTAAGTCCTACCGTCAGGGACGCCGTACCCTGCGCGATATTCGATGCTAACATACCTGGGCCCAAGATAGTTCCGTACCCCAGTGTTGCATATTGGATCGTCTGAATGGGTGCAAAGCAATAGTGCATACCCGTCATAACGAAGAACGGGCAGAAAGTTCCCATCAAAAGCGGAATCACCCACCCCGCATAGTCATTGAAGAAGTTAAATACAATGGCCAATATATTACCTACCAGATTGCCCAGAGGGCCAGCTACAAACAGGCCGATAATTCCAGTTCCAATAATAGTAATCATAGGTGCAAGGAAAATTTTCAGTGCATTAGGGGAAATCTTATTCGCCCATGGCTCAATTTTGGACTGCACCCATACGATTAACAAAATCGGGATAACGCTGCCGCCATAGGAAACCTTAAGCATAGGCAGAAATCCGAACATTGTTACATAGTTGAAGTTTATCACATTTCCATTGAAGATACTTAAAGCTGCCGTAGCAGGCTCAAGGCTGCCTACAGAGGCGTGCATAAGTACACCGGCCAATACCGCCGCTATGTACGGGGAACACTTGAACTGTTTGGCTGCCGATACTGCGAGAATAAACGGCAAGAAGTAAAATAACGCATCGCCAAAGGCTGTAAAAAGCTGATAGGTGCCGGAACCAGCCTCCACTACCTTGAAGGCTACCAACAATGCCAACAGTGCTTTTATCATACCGGAGCCTGCAAGGGCCGGAATGACAGGAGTAAAAATTGCTGTTAACGTGCCGAAGAATGCCGCCAGAATACCTTTCTTCTCCTCTTCATTTCCGGTCGTGCTTTCCGGAAAACTTCCCATTTTCTTCAATTCGTCGCAAACATTAGATACATCGGTTCCGATAATAATTTGAAACTGTCCGTTTTTGGTTACAATTCCCTGAACCCCTTTTAGATTCTTAATTGCCTCCACGTTGGCAAGCTTCGTGTCCCTCAATTGGAAACGAAGGCGCGTCATGCAGTTGGTGACACTTAACACATTTCTTTCTCCGCCGACTAATTCCAGAATATCGGCTGCTAATTGATTGTAATTCATTTTTCTTTCTCCCTTCTTTTTGCTTTTCAATTGCCTTGTGTATTCCGTATGTTCTTATATTTATAAATAAAAAGACCCGAAGGTACCCAAAGCAACAGGCTTTGAGACCTCCGAGTCTTGCTGAACCGAATCATAACACACTCGTATTTTTTATATTTAGTTTTGCTACATAGTTACATCGATTATCGTTTCACCACTCTCGCGATATGAACGGTCAGATAGGTCTTTTCGTCAATACCTACCCGATAACTGAAATCCTTCTCCAAAAATTCACAAATTTGCTTCACACAACCGTATTCCTCAGGATATTTTCGGATAACCATCCGAAACAAATCTTCGTCCTCGTCGGTGTAGTAAGACTGATTCAGTACCCTCTGCGCAAAAAACTTAAGATGCGTAATATAACGATAATATGCCAATGATTCCTCATCGAAATCTATTTGGAACTTCTGCTTCACAAGTTCCGATATCTCCTGCATCATTCTTGTAATATCGAGTGCGGTATCTTTACTTCCACCGATTTCAGCATTCACAAAATGAAGGGCAATATAGGCTGCTTCATCCATTTCAAGCTCAATTCCCGTCTTTTCTGCAATGACCGTAAGAGCATATTCACCTATTTCAAACTCATCCTTATAGAAACGCTTGATATCCCAGAGCATAGGATTTTTCGTGTGTATTCCTTGCTTTGCACCGTCCACGGCATTGGCGATATGATCGGGCAAAGATATGTAGATATTATCTTCCAGTTGCTTACCATATTTTATCTTTGCTTCATCTATAATCTGTTGAGAAAAAAGAATGTACTCCATCGGAATGCTGTTAATCAACTCCGCAAAGCGATTCAGTTTCTTTTTTTCCTCCATATAAAAACGCTTTTCAATTTTTTCATCCTCTACCGGTTGCCCCCTTGCCTTCATATAGCCAAGTCCGGCACCGAACAAAACGACCTCCCTGTTTTTCTCATCTGTGGCAACCACAGAATTATTATTCAGAATCCTTATGATTTTCATTCCGGCACTCCATACATTTCAGATACTTTGCTAGGCCACCATCGGCTCATCCAACTGTTTTACAAATACAAAAAAACAAGACACACATATATAATACATACATGTTAGTCTTGCCTGATTTAACAGTAACAAACTATCTTCCACTTCTTTGTACAATAATATGTTACTTGTTTTTCTATTTTTTGTCCATTGGCTTATCCTACTAAAAAATTCACTATATTTTTATATACTTTTCACAAATATAATCTTTTTCTGTCTTTTTTATCTGCAGACAAAAAGCTCTACAAGAAATACGATAATACAACAGGTAACCGATACACTAAAGAGACTCGCTCCGAACCAAGCCAGCAAAATACCGGCAAGTAACGCAAGTACCCCCGCTGCCGGAGTCTGGGTGGCTTCTATAATCGCCGGAAAGGTCATAACAGCAAGCGTCACATAAGGAACATAATAGAGAAAAGAACGAAGGAAACGATTCTTAATCTGCTTTCGTATGAGTGTCAGAGGTAACACGCGAATCGCATAAGTAACGGTTGCCATAATCGCCAGATAAATATAAACATTATTCTTCATCGACTGCCTCCTCATCCGCCTCCGGTACAGGGAATAGAATTGCCGCTGCCGCAGCGATCACCACCGTTAAAATGATGGTGCGCGTACCATCCGAAAACATGGATGCGAAAGGCAGATATACGGCTGCAAAGCTGAGTATAAAGCTGATGATCACAAGCCATGCCACTACCGGATTCTTTCTCCCCGGAGGAACGATAATCGCCAGAAACATTCCATAAAGCGCCACACTAAGAGCACTGACCACCCGAAAGGGAAGCACATTACCGGCAACCACCCCTATAAAGGTACCGATTCCCCATGCCGGAACCGCAACCGCTATCGCTCCGTAAGAATAAAAAGGATTTAAATATCCGGGGCGTGCAACGGCAATTCCAAATAACTCGTCAGTCACGGCATAACCTACGAAAAGTCTGGGAATAAGAGAGGTCCCCGGCACAAATTTCTGACTGAGAGCACAGCTCATCAACAAATACCTGGCATTCGTAATTAATGTTACAAGAGCGATCTCCCAATAACCTGCCCCCGCTGCAATCAATAAAAAACCCGCGTATTCTCCTGCAGACGCATTATTGAGAACGCTGGCGAGCAAGCCCTGAAAAGCCGTTAACCCGGCATTACGTGCAGCAATTCCAAGTGTAAAGGATACCGCAAAATAACCGAGCGCAATGGGCGTCCCATCCCGCATTCCCTCTCGAAAAGCCATTGAATTATTCATCACTATTTCTCCTCTGTTCCATCATACTCCCCAATCATAACTGTTTCCTTTTGTTTATAAAGAACTATTTTTCAAAACTGTATTTTTAATATATGTACGATAAACAAAATACAAAAGGATATCAGCACCTATCCAAGCCGATATTTCTCCCCAATAAACTGCACCTTGCCCAATATATTTCGATAAAATCAGTGCAAATCCAACTCGCATCACCAGCTGCACAATACTGGAAATCATGGGCCAAATAGAGTCTCCCATCCCCTGAACCCAAGCCCGCACTATGTATAATACATACAAACAAGGGAAAAAAACAGATAATATCTGTAGAAACTGATACCCATTTTGAATTGCTGCATCTACAACGTCAGGGCTGCCGGAAATAAAACATCTTAATATCTGCCTTCCAAATAAAAGCATAATTGCAGACATTCCATAAGCCGTTATCATACCCAATATATTTCCTGATATCAGACCGGTCTTCAGTCTGTCCCCTCTCCCGGCCCCTTTATTCTGTCCTACAAAAGTATTCATAGCATACCCATAGGAACCTGCTGCGGTTTCCAACAATCCATATAGTTTATTGGCTGCCGTATACCCCGCAATAAAAATTATTCCAAAACCATTTATAACAGACTGAACAACCAGCCCTCCCACCGATGTAATGACATTTTGCATACCCATCAGTAACCCTAGTTTCAATTGCTCTGCCATAATGCTATATTCTATCTTTTTATTTTTTCGAATGTTCAATATTTCAAATTTTCTTAATTTAATGAAACAATATATTGCCGATGTGAGCATGGCTAATATGGTACCTATAGCAGCTCCTTCAATTCCCCAGCCGAATTTATATACAAACAGTATGTCTAATACTATATTTTCAACAGAAGAAATGGCTATCGCCTGCAAAGGTATTTTACTATTTCCAATAGACCGGAAAATAGCGGCCAAAAAATTATAAATAAATGTGAGCGGTATACCCATATACAACAATCGCAAATAATCGGATGCAAGTCCCATAATTTCGTCAGGAGTATGCAGAAGTCTCAAAACAGGATTAACCATTAGCTGACCTGCTATAGTAAAACCTATCATCATTATAAAAATCAAATATGAACCATTATAAACAGCAGCGTTTAATTTTTTATAATCCTTCGCCCCAAAGGCTTGAGCCATTATAATAGAAAACCCTTGCACAATACCTTGTATCGATGCAAACATAAAAAATATCATCCACTCCGTCACGCCAATAGCGGCCAGGGCATTGATACCGAGCACCTGCCCCACAACTAATGTATCTATAAATGTATACACCTGTTGTAATATATTTCCAACCATCAGCGGAAAAGCAAACTTTACTAATAATATCCACGGAGTTCCAATCGTCATATCTTTAATGATTATTTTCTTCGCTTTGTTTTTCATGGATATTTTCCCCCCACGTATTCTTACAGCCAGCGCAGCCAATGTGCTGACCTACTGAATAGTTACCTCTAATGGCTCTATCAAAGGCTGTTCTTCTCCAGATTCTCACAAATCTTCGTGAAAACTCTCCGGAAAACTTCCATATCCTCCTCTGGAATATCCTTTCCCAGGATACTTTCTAATTGTTCGAAAGCGGTCCTGATACGCAAGGCCTTTTCTCTTCCCATTTCCGTCAAACAAATAAGAATAGAACGTCTGCTTTCAGGATTGGCCTCCCGCCTCAAAAGCCCCAGTTTTTCTAGATTATCGATATTTCTCGACATGGTGGTCGTATCCATATGGCAGCGCAGAGCCAGTTCTTTCTGGCTTATCTGATCCTCTTTTAAAAGGTTATTCAGAATTCCTGCCTGCCCTTGGCCCGGCGTCAGTCCATTATCTATAAGCACCGGAGAAATTAACTGTTTCCTCGCTTTTTCTTCTCGTATAAAAAGTTCTCTTATACTACTCATCCTATCTCCTTACCCTTCCAATACTGCATTTATTATATATGAAACTCCTGTATCAGTTCACTTACTTTTTTCAGGTATTCTTAGTTACTGTCAGCTCAATTCAAACTGTCCCGTATAAAGTTGATAATAACGCCCTTGTTGCGACAGAAGCTCTTCATGGTCGCCGCGTTCTATGACCTTGCCCTCTTCCAAAACAAGGATTGCCTTGGAATTACGCACAGTGGAAAGCCTGTGGGCGATTACGAATACCGTACGATCCTCCATTAAGGCATCCATGCCCTTTTCAATCAACTTCTCCGTATGAGTATCGATAGAACTGGTCGCTTCATCCATTACAAGTACAGGCGGCTGGGAAATGGCAGCCCTTGCAATCGCCAGGAGCTGTCTTTGTCCTTGGGATAAGTTTGAACCATCGCTTTCCAATAAGGTATTGTAGCCTCCCGGCAGCCTTTGGATAAAGGAATGTGCATTGGCTAACTTGGCAGCCATAACTACATCCTCCTCGCTCGCCTGGAGTCTTCCATATCGAATATTGTCGGCAATCGTTCCTGTGAATAAATGAGTATCCTGTATAATAAGGGAAATGGAACGCCTTAAATCTGCCTTTTTAATATTTCTAATGTCAATTCCATCATAGGTAATCTGCCCTCCATTTATCTCATAAAAACGATTAATCAAATTGATAATGGTAGTTTTTCCTGCACCGGTAGATCCTACAAAGGCTATTTTCTGCCCGGGCTTCGCATACAGGTTAATCCCGTTTAAAATAGTATGTTCCTTCGTATATCCGAAGATAACATCGTGGAAGCGTACATCTCCTTTTAACGGCACATAAGCAAAACTTCCGTCCTTCTCAGGAACTTTCCATGCGAAAGCTCCTGTATAGCTATCACTTTCACAAATTGTTCCGTCTTCTTCTCTCCTTACTCTCTTTAAGGTGATTTTTCCCTTATCGATTTCCGGTTCTTCCTCCATCATAATAAATATCTTCTCCACACTGGCTAAGGCTACCATCAGAAAGTTAACCTGCATCGTAAACTGATTCATCGGCATAGCACTTTGACGCACATATACGAGATACGACGCAAGCGTTCCTATGTCCGTAAGCCCGGCCAGGGTAAATAATCCTCCCGCACAGGCCGAAACCGCATAATTGACATAGGATAATGCTACAATGGTGGGAATGGTTTTTCCTGTATAAGTAAAAGCCCTTGTAGAGGACTTACGTAATTTTTCATTCAATTCGCTGAACTTTTGGAAGTCCTGTGCTTCGTGATTGAATATTTTCTCCACCTTCTGTCCCGCTACCATTTCTTCCACATAACCGTTAATTGCCCCCAGATTCTTCTGTTGGTCTGAGAAGTATCTTTTGCTCATTTTCCCGTTGTATTGAATAAATAAGAGCATTAAGATTAAAAATGCAATAACAATTATCGACAGCCGCCAGTTCAGAATGATGAGCATAGCTACCGTTCCGACAGAGGTAATAAAGCTCTGAATAAGCAGTGTAAAGCTATTATTCAGGGCTTCCGATATAGTATCCACATCATTGGTAAAATGACTCATCAAGTCACCATGAGTATGAGAATCAAAATAGCGAAGCGGAAGCTTCTGCGTATGCCCGAATAAATCACTTCTTATTTCTGATACCACACTTTGGGAAATATGGACCATAAGCTTATTATAAAAGTAACAAGTGAGAACACCGGCTCCATAAATCACTCCCATAATAACAATCATTTTTACCAGTCCCGGGATATCACCTGTCATAATATAATCATTGACTATCGTTTTTAACAGATAGGTTCCCGCAATACCGGAAGCAGAACTTATACAGACCAATATTGCAATCAAAAATAAAGACATTTTATGCCGTTCCAGATAACGAAGTAATTGCAGCAGGGCCTTTTTAGCATTTTGGGGTTTTGCATGAGATGTAGCTTTTGGCATTATAAATTACCTCCTTGCTGCTGAGAATCATAAATATCCCTATAGATTTCATTGTGTTGCAGAAGGGTTTCATGAGTTCCTATCGCATTTATTTTACCGTCTTCTAAAATTACAATTTGATCTGCATCCATAATGGAACTAATCCGCTGAGCGACGATGATTTTGGTCATACCGGGCAGTTCCCTCTGAAGCCCTTCTTTAATCTTAGCTTCCGTTACCGTATCCACGGCACTGGTGGAATCGTCGAGAATCAACACCTGGGGCTCTTTCAGTATCGCCCGGGCAATACACAGGCGCTGTTTCTGTCCGCCCGATACATTCACCCCTCCCTGTCCCAGCTCCGTATCATACCCATGTTCCAGACGGTCGATGAATTCATCCACACAGGCGATACGGCAGGCACGCTCTATTTCCTCCGGGTTAGCATCCTCTTTTCCCCATAAGAGATTCTCCCTCACGGTACCGGAAAACAGAATATTCTTTTGAAGTACCATAGCAATAGAATGCCGCAACTTTCTCTGAGTGAATTCATAAATCGGATGTCCATCGATGAAAATATTGCCTGAAGTCACATCGTAAAGACGCGGAATTAACTGAACCAGCGTACTTTTGGAGGAACCGGTGGGACCGATAATACCGATTGTCTGCCCCGATTCAATCTGTAAGGAAATATCAGATAATACATATTCCTTCGCGGATTCCTTATATTTGAAATAAACATGGTCAAAGCAAATGCTGCCACTTTTCATCTCGATATCTTTTGCCCGGTCGTCCCGAATAGTAGGTTCTTCATCAAGCACCTCCTCAATTCGTTTCCATGAAGTCAGCGAACGGGTAAACATCAGGAATACATTAGAAAACATCATCAGGGAGTTCAACACCTGTAAAACATAACTGAGGAAACTGGTAAGACTTCCTACCTTCATTCCGCCAATCGCTACCAGGTTTCCCCCAAACCAGAGAATGCTTATAATCGTTGTATACATTATAAATTGAAATACCGGCATATTGAGAACTGCGAGCAAAAATGCCTTTTCCGAAGTGTTTCTGAGGTTCTGATTCACTTCCTCGAACTTCTCGATTTCATGATCCTCTCTGACATAAGCCTTTACGACCCGTACGGCTGCCAGGTTCTCCCTGACAATTCTATTTACATAATCGACCGCTACCTGCATCCTCGTATACAGAGGGCGGACATTTTTAACAATAATGAACAAACTGATTCCGAGAGCAGGAGCCGCAATCAAAAAGACGACTGCCAACATTGCATTGATCTTAAAAGATAGAAAAACCGAAACAAACAGCATTATCGGTGAACGAAAGCCTGGACGCAAACCGTTTGTAATAGAGTTCTGTATCGTTGTAACATCGCTGGTAAGCCTTGTAACAAGAGATGGAACACTGAATTTATCCGTATTTGGAAAAGAATAAGTCTGCATCTTTTTAAACTCTGCCGCGCGAATCGCTGCTCCTATTCCATTACCGCCTGCCGCAACAAACTTGGCACATAGGATTCCCAGCCATAGGGAAATCGCTGCGCAGATCAGCATCTGAAGGCCCTTCCACAGAATAAAGTTTCTATCCTGGTTCACAATTCCAATATCGATAATATCCGCCATAATCATCGGAATAATAAGCTCGAATACTGTCTCCGTTTCAATACAAATAATTGCCAATATCAGTTCCTTCTTATAATCTTTGGCATAGACTAAAAATTTCTTCATAGTAGACTCTCCTAATAGTTGTCAACACAATTGTTGCATATACATCAATTGTAACAGCAATTATTATAATCCTATGCGGATAGAACGTCAAGCGGAATCAGGAATATTGGGTAGGGATAAGAGTGATATAATGAATGTTAGAAATGCAAATCTTAAGAATATTTTGACGAGTGTTTATAGAATTGTATAGATATGATCTCTAACTGATAAAAACAAAGCTCTTCGTAATTGAAAAACTCACAAAAAAATCTACTGCATTATAAAATACAGTAGATTTTTTCTTTATTGACTATAAAGTTTATATGTTTCTTATATTACTGTTCATAGCGAAGCCGTGAATAGTAACTCCTTATGCACTCTCTCCGACAGCCATCGTCTTCACTCTTGCAAGCCCTTTATTAACCGGAGGAAGCGAAATAAGTATAAGTGTAATTAATGTTTCCATTCCGAGATAAGCCCCATTATATGCAAGTGAGTAAACCGGAGCTGCCATATTGTAGGCGGAAGCATAGCTCCCGAAGAATATCATTCCTGACAAAAAGACGAAGAAATAACGTCCCAATACTCCGAGCAAATATCCCTTAAGCAACCCGTGCTTCGCATTGGAAAAGACTCCTGAAAGTCCCAATGCACCAAAGGCAAAGATGTAATCAGTCAGCATCTGAGGGATGCTGATAATATACGGATCTACAATAAGCTGTAAGAATCCATAGGCAATAGCCGTCAGAAGACCGCCCCTAAGTCCGAACCAATATCCCGTCAGGCAAATAAACAACATACTGAAAAATGTAACGGAACCTCCCATAGGCATATCCACTACTTTAATCATCGAGGTTACCATGGCAAGAGCCATAGCCATAGATGAGAATACAAGCTGTTTCGTACTGAATCTTTTGTTCTCACCCTTTCCCGAGATAAAACATGCTGCAAGTAGGATTATGAGCATAAGGGCGATGATTGCCCCATAACCGGCTCCTGTGAGTTCAAAATAATTCCCCCACTCTTCATCAATAACTTCTGTTGCAAAAAATGACATAAAAAAACCTCCCTTGTAATTTAAATCACATGGAGGGGCTCAAATATTTCTTTCGTAATTATACGTATGTAAGATTTCTATATACGAAAAAAATGCTTTCCTACGCCGGTATTATCCGGTTCAGGTATGAGGGTTAGAGTCCGTCTTTACAGAGCGGCTTCAGTCTCAGCAATTGCTCCCCTAGCGATCTATTCAATTTTTAACAATATACCTTTTATTTCTTTCGTTGTCAAGCCTTGCTTTACACACATAACAGTGAAGATACTGAACTGTTACTTTAAAAATTCCTTAAGTTCATCCATCTTTTCTTTGGCCATCTCATATCCACGATGGTAATAATCCCGCAGTGTATCTACGTTCGCTTCATGATTCACCAGATAAACATCATCGGAAGGCCGAAGCACAAAAGCCTTTCCTTCCTCTTCCATACGTTCCAATAAATCGAGCGAATGGTTATATCTGTCAGCTCTGCCTTCTACCAGCCTGGCAAATTTCGGATACTTATGGTATAAAAGTCTTATCATGGTAAGATAAAGATATCTTTTCTTTTTCCTGTACTTCGCATTTCTCGTTACTACGACAACTACCTTATCCCATCCTTCTTCCAACGCCTTTTCAATCGGAATCGCATCCGCCATCCCGCCATCCAGCATAGGAATACCATCTATATCCGTTACTTTCCCGATAAAAGGGAGGGAATTAGCCGCTCTGCATATTTCCAGAAAGTTATCTTCATCCTCAAAACTCTGATGGTAAACTGCTTCCCCTGTAATGCAATTCACAGTGCTCGTTATAAATCTTTTGGCAGAGGCAGAGAAAGCTTCAAAATCGAAAGGTGCCCTTGTTTTTGGAATTTCATTGAACAACAAATCCATATCGAAAAAGGTACCCTTCCTTAAAAACGTAGAAAATCCGAAATACTTTTCTTTTTCCATCGGTTCTATAATAGCCTTCAATACACGTCCTCTTTGCCCTGATACATAATTCATGCCGGCATAAGCACCGGCGGATACTGCCATTACATTGGGAATCTGTATATCATTGTCCAGGAAAAAATCCAGCACACCCGCAGAAAATACACTGCGCATGGCCCCTCCTTCCAATATAATACCTACATTTTCCACAACTTCATCTCCTGTCTCTTATATCATTTTACTAAACATTTGCGAAACCCCAGAAATTTTATGGCTCATACACACTTCTTCCTATCAACCTTTTAAAAATGGATTATAAAACCGATTGCCATCATAAAAAGTAATGATAAGGGCTGCCAATGTTATAAGAACGGAAAAAACGATAACGATATAATCCGCTCTTTTCAATTTCTTTCCTGCATACCACGTTCTTTTTTTATATTTTCCAAATCCCCGAAGCTCCATAGCGTTGCTTACCACATCGATGCGGTCCATGCTCGTAAAAATAAGCGGGAATATAATGGAAGACATATTTTTAATACGGCTAAACAAGGATGCCTTTCCCGACATCTCGATTCCTCTGGCTTCCTGGGCATGCTTAATCTTCACAAAGTCATCCTGCACATCAGGAATATAACGCAGTGTAATAGCTACTGCATAACCGATATTATAGTTCACTCCGATACGGTTCAAGGAAGCCGCGAACTCGCTCGGATTGGTCGTAACGATGAACATAAATACAGCCGGCACAATCGTTACATATTTAATCATCACATTAAATTCATAGAAAAGCTGTTCCTTTGTCAGCCAGTAATTGCCGAATAAATGCACGATATCCGTTCTGCTGCCGTAAATATTCACCCCTTCATAAGGTGAAAATATGAAAATAGCAATCAGGTTAATTACAAGAAATATAAGAATGAACGTAAGCACTGTTCCTACCTGGCTCCACTGAATCTTCGACGCCTTATAAATAATCAAGCTGCCTGCCACCATCGCAAGAAGCACCCGCGTATCGTAGGATAGCATGCTGGCAAGTGTCCAAAGAAGGAAGAAAATAAGTTTCGTAACGCCGGAAAGCTTATGGATCCACGTGCCTTTTTCTTCATAGGTCAACATTTTAGGCATAGTTATTTCTCCCCTTCCCGCAAAGTTCTCTCATAATGGATGAAACGCTCCGCGAACTCCGACGGGCTTTCAATGCCGCACTTTACCGCAAGATCATATAAAGATGTCTTCTTTAGATACGCCTTATCCGCAATCCCTTCATTGGTCAGAACATTGGCCGGTGTATCATCCGCCAATAAATGTCCATCCGCAATAACAATCGCCCGCTGCGTGTATTCCAGCATCAAATGCATATCATGCGTAATCATAAGAATGGTAATTCCATATTGGTTATTGATTTCCTTCAGAAATTCCATGATTTCCGTATAATGCCTGTAATCCTGTCCTGCCGTCGGCTCATCCAAAATGATCACTTCCGGATTCATTACGAGAATGGAAGCGATAGTTACCCTCTTTTTCTGTCCATAGCTAAGAGCAGAAATTGGCCAATTACGAAACGGATACAGTCCGCAAATCTTCAGCGTGTCGTACACCCGTGTTTTTATTTCCTCCTCGGGAACACCTCGTACCAAAAGCCCAAGAGCTACTTCGTCGTAGATCATCGGCTTGGATATCATCTGGGAGGGACTTTGCATTACCAATCCTATTCTCTCCCCCCGCTCTTTCACCGACAACCCCGCAATATCTTCGCCATTTAGAAAAATGCTTCCTCCGGAAGGCTTCATAAAACCACAGATAATTCCTGCCAAAGTGGATTTGCCGGCTCCATTCTTGCCGACAATGCTCACCATTTCTCCTTTATGAATATCGAAATGTATGTGCTGCAGAACTTGTTTCCCTTCTACGTAGGAAAAATATAAATCCTTCACGGCAAGCACACTTTCTTCCGCTTGTTTTCCCTTCTCATATCCGGCCCCATGAAACCATGTCCTCACCTGCTCCTTATAGGAGTCCAAGTTCATAGTTTCGATATGTTGTGGCCGGCTTTCCTCCGTCACCACGCATCCTGCGTGCCGAAGTGCCGCTACATAAAGCGGTTCCCTGATTCCCTGTTCCGTCAAAATATTTCTTGCTAAGAGCTCATCGGGCGTTACGTCCGCTACAATACGCCCCTCACCTACTACGATAATCCTGTCCACATCCCGATAGAGCACATCCTCCAATCGGTGTTCAATAATTAAAACGGTAGTCTTTTTTTCCTTACTGATTCTATCAATTAAATCAATCGCACGTTTTCCCGTTGCAGGGTCCAAATTAGCGAGAGGCTCGTCGAATAGAAGGATATCCACATCGTCCACCATAACACCCGCCATGGATACTCTCTGTTTCTGTCCGCCCGATAGTTCCCAGGGTGCATGGGGGAGTAGATTCTCCACGTCCACCATCTCAGCTACCTGCTCCACTCTCCGGAACATTTCATCCTGGGCGATTAGGTCGTTCTCCATAGCGAAGGCAATATCTTCTGCCACTGTTAATCCGATAAACTGTCCATTCGTATCCTGTAACACAGTTCCGGCTATTTTAGACATGCCGAATACGCCGAGATTCATAGGATCTTCACCCTTGACACTCAGCGTTCCTGTCACCTCTCCGGCAAATGAAAATGGGACCAAGCCGTTAATACAATGGACAATCGTCGATTTGCCCGAACCGGATGGTCCCACAATCAAAACCTTTTCTCCGGGATATATCTTTAAATTAATATCCCGGAGCGTCGGTTCTACCTGCGTTCGATATTTAAAAGTATAATTCTTAAACTCGATAATCGGCGTCATATTTCTTTTAGTCCTCTTTCGTTAAGCTGGAGGATTTCGCACCAACCTTAGAATATCCTATTGCCAAAAGTGTGCCGAGAATAGCAATGATCACTACATTGCCAAGCCATGCCGCCACACCCTGTAAAAATACTTTGTTCACCGGCTCGCTATAAATAAGAATGTCCAAAACAGGCGCTACCACAATCCATGCTGCTGCATTAGCGATTATCTGCACCACATTGAAATGGATGATTTCTTTTTTACCGAAGCCGCCTTCTTTAATCGCATATTTTCCGGCGAATGCACCCAAGATAATTCCGAATACCGCTTCAGGGAATACCCAGCTCCACCATGCGCTTCCATAGAAGAACATATCTCCCACCGCATGTCCGATAAGCCCCACTGCCGCTCCTACTACCGGTCCGAATACGGCCGCTAAGAATGCCAACAGCGCTGCTCTTGGCTGCAAATAAGTATTGGGGATACCGAGCGGAATCTGCACCTGTGTTAACGCCACAAATAATGCTGCACCAATACCGATTGCCACTACTTCTCTTACTCCGAACTTCACTTTCATGATCTCTTCCTCCTCATTCGTTGTTTAGTCAAAAACGTTCAAATGTAACAGTGAAGAACTTAACTGTTACGTGTAATCATATCATAATTTCTTTTTTAAGTCCAAATGAATATATTATTTTTTCCTTTACCCTTTTGCCAGTCATCTGCTCCAGAGCGCGTGCATAATAGTCCAATTGTTTTTCATACTTTTTCACGAGTTCATCCGGTCTTTTCACCTTGTCCGTTTTGTAGTCGGCTACCACAAGACCGTCCTCTTCCTCGAAGTAAACGTCGATAATTCCCTGAATCAATACCAGCTCCTCCTCCGGGAAATTTTCACTCAATTCATTGGAGGGAATTCCCAACACGAAAGGCTGCTCCTTATGCAACTGCCCATTTTGTGCCGCATGGCACATTCTTTCCGCTAAATCAGTATGTAAAAATGCCTCAATAGATGACACAGATACAGCACCTGCATACTCTTTGCTTAGGAATCCGCTTTCCGTCATTTCCTCTATCTGCTTTCCAATATCTGTCCGCTTCTCCGGAAGAGAACTGAAGTCAATAAGCTCCATTACTTTATGGAAAGCACTTCCTCTTCCTGCTCCTCCTAAAGCCTCTTCCTTTTGCATAAACTTCGGAATATAGGGGATGACCTGCTCTTCCTCATAAATCCTGAAGGAAAAATCAGTTTCTTCTTGCTGGCCGGACTTTTTCAATTCAGATACGGTTGTTTTCGTATATAGATCCTTTAAATTCTCATGTTCATAAGTATAACCGAACACTTCTGACATGTATGTCATTAACCCTTCATCTACAGGAAGCTGCTTCTCCATAAGATATAATTTCCTTCTTACATTCTCCGCCTGTACCTGCTCCTTAATCTCTGCTGCCGCCAGTTCCTCATCATCCACTATCCTCACCAAGATCTGAGCATCTTTCGAATACAGACTCGTTTCAGACGTTATCTTGTCATACCCATAAGCTTCCCATATATGGTCGAAGGAAGGATGCCTTGCAAGGGCCGGAAGAATGAAATCGAGAAAGCTTCCTGCTCCCGTCAAATCACTGTAAAAAAGCTGAGGCTGTGTGGACATACGCATGGGAACAAGAGCATTTAGCTTGTTCTCCAACTTATCGACCATTCCAGTCATGATCAGTTTTTCCTTTGCACGCGTCAGCGCAACATAGAGAACCCTTAACTCCTCTCCCAAATTATCCAGACGCATCTTTTCCGCTATCGCATTTTTTCTCAATGTCTTCGTCTGCAATCTATGTGTAGTATCCACGAAGTCCGCGCCGATTCCCATGTCCACATCCGCAATCATCTTTCCGCTCGTATCCATCATGTTGAACCGCTTCGCCAGACCGGAAACAATGCAGATAGGAAACTCCAGCCCCTTGCTCTTGTGAATACTCATAATCCTCACCACATCTGCATTTTCATCCAGAATATTGGCTTCTCCATAGTCCACATCGTATTTCTCAAGCTGCTCCATATAGCGAATGAAATGAAACAGACCGTAATAACTCGTCTTCTCAAAGGCAGCCGATCGTTCCAGTAACATTTCCACATTTGCTTTTCGCTGTTCGCCTCCCGGCAAAGCTGCTACATAGTTCATATAGCCTGTCTCGATCACAAGATCCCGCATCAACTCATGAATGGGCATATATACTGTCTTATCTCTGTATTCCTTCAGGAAAATCAAAAAACGTTCTTTCTTTTCCCGCAGTGTTTTTTCTGCGGTTCGGAGTGCTTCTTCCCCGGGCTGAAATTCTTTCAAACAGAAATACAGCTTCTTTTTTTTATCTTCGAATGCTGCTCGTATCATAGCAATCTCTTCCTCATCGAAATTGCCAAAATACGATTTCATCACTCCAAATAGAGGGATATCCTGTTGCGGATTATCCAGAATGCGAAGAAGTTGCAGTAGTGTCTGTATTTCTTTGGCAGCAAAATATCCGGTCTTTGACGCCACATGAGAAGGAATCCCTTCCTCTTTTAAAATGCTTTTAAAATCTTCATCCCAACCCGCATTGGTACGAAGTAGTATTACAATATCTTTATACCTGGCGGGACGCAATGCCCCGCTTTGTTTATCGGTTACCTGAAAATGACCTACCAGCTCCTTGATCCGCTTTGCCACACCGTAGGCTTCCCGTTGTCTGGGCGTCATTTTTCTTGTTTCCGCCGGCTCTTTTTTATCCTTTTTCTTCTTACCTTTTCCTTCCTGCTCTTCACCATCTTCATCCTTATCAGTTATCTCTTCCTTCTTAATCAGTAAGAGTTCCATGCAGTTGGGCGAAATTCCACCTTCTACTTCCTGCTCCGGATAGACAGCCCCCGGATATAGGGCCGCTTTCTCGTCATATTCCACGCCGCCCAACTGCTTGCCCATTATCTGAGCAAAAATATAGTTCGTACCATCCAGCACTTCCCTGCGGCTTCTGAAGTTCTTATGCAGGTCGATTCTTCTCTCCGTCCGGGATCCGGTCACATAAGTATCATACTTTTCCATGAATATTTCCGGTCTTGCCAGACGGAATTTATAGATACTTTGCTTCACGTCTCCTACCATAAAGCGGTTAAAATCTCCCTGATCCTCTCCCGATACACTCTTTAACAAGAATTCCTGCACCAAATTACTATCCTGATACTCATCGATCAATATTTCTGTGAAAAAAGCACGGTAATCAAGGGCTGTTTTCGTCGGCTCACAACCTCCTTTCGTCCGCTTCACCAATATGGACAGGGCTAAATGCTCCATATCCCCAAAGTCTATCATATTATTCTCACGCTTTTTCTTATCCAAGGCCTCTTTATAAGCCAAGGTGAGTTCTACCAGGGAAGCAACTGCACGGTTACTGCCCTTCATATGTTCTAACATGATTTCCGGGGGCATGGGAAAATATTTACTGCATAAGCTTTTCCATATATCCTTAATTTCTTTTCGGATTCCCTGCACAATTTCCCTTTTTATCTTCAATACGCTGTCATCCTTTTTGGAGGGAAGCCGATCGAAAGTCATGCTCTGGAAAAGAGAATACCCCTCTCCATACTGAGAAACCGCCATTATCTTTTCCATTCGTTCCTTTTCCCGTTCCAGCACTTCCCCATACATATAGGGACCGTCCGGCTGTTCGCTAATCGCAATGCATTCTTCTATCTTTCTTATGCAATCCTGCGCCACCCGCTTTGCCTGCTCCATACAAAAGGATACCCAGAAGGTTTCTTCCATTGCTTCTAAAGAGTCAATTTCGTAATCGCCCGCCCGCTCTTCCAACCACTCCTCCGGCCATGGATAACTTTCTGCGAATTGATACAGCTTAGTTATATGCTCTTCTATCGCCTTATCGTGGTTTCCCGTACTGAAATACTCCACACAGTGTAAAAAGCTCGCTTCCCGTTCTTTAAATCTCTCCTCCAGCAGTTCTTCCATCACATCTTTTTTCAGCAGCTTCAGCTCTCCTTCATCCGCCACTCGAAACCCCGGATCCAAGCCGATATCATTAAAGTTATTCCGGATAACAAACATACAGAAGCTGTCGATTGTGGTTATTTGCGCATTATGAACGAGGGCTGCCTGCTTTTGCAAATGTTCGCTCTCCGGCATTTCCTCCAGTCTTTTTTCTATGGCTGCTCCGATTCTTTCTCTCATCTCCGCCGCCGCCGCATTGGTAAAGGTCACTACCAAAAGCCGGTCGATATCCACCGGCTTCTCCTCATCGCTTATCATCTTTACAATGCGTTCTACAAGCACCGCCGTCTTCCCCGAACCTGCTGCGGCGGATACCAATATATTACATCCATGTGTATCTATTACTTCCTGCTGCTCCGGCGTATAAGAAATCCCCATACACATTTCCTCCGTTCTATATATCCGGTGATTAAAAGTTGCCGTATATCGTTATTTTTCTTATTCCCCTCGTATCCTTTCCATCACTTCCTCATCCTCCAGATTCTCCAGCCTCCGGTAGTGATATCCGCCGATTCCTTCTTCGAATCCACATACATTCTTATATACGCAATAATCACAAGAAGTCCCTCCGCTTTGTTCGCAAGGATTGATTTCTATTTTTCCCCGTAAAATATCGGTTCCGATCTGCTTAATCTTCTTATTGACGTAATCGGAGATTTCCTTCATGTCTTCCGCCTTTATGACACTCGATTTCGCACTGTAGCTTCCATCTTTTTTGCGTTCAACAGGCACAACATCCGACTTATCCGCAAATTCACCATCCAACAAACTGACAATCTTGTCATTTTCAGTGACTACTCCGGTCATCCTAAGTTCTTTCAGAAGCTTACCATTAATCTGCTCAGGAGTCACTTCCTCCTCCGCTTTCACCATAGGGTCTGCCACATGATAGTATAAAAGGGCCGCCGGAACTACTTCCTTCTCCGGATGCTTCTTCTTTTCCATTTCCACCGCTGCATTCATATAGACTACGAGCTGTAGCTGCAGACCGTAATAAAGGGCCGCCAGATTAAATTTCCTGTTTCCAGACTTATAATCGATGACTTTCACATAGACATGCTCTTCATCCTCATAAGTATCGATACGGTCGATTCGTCCTCGCAGCTTTATCTTTTCCTTTTCCGATAAAGCAATATTAACCGCTTCCAGATTTTCTGCCATCATAAAGGACATTTCAAAGTTTTCCGGCAAAAAGCTTCCTTTTTTCAGTTGATATTGTAAGGTCATTACCGTACGTTTCAAGATGCGGTGCATCCGCTCGATGGCATATTCATTCCTTGCCGTGCTATAAAGCACTGTATTGCCATAAGAGGCTGCGTAACCTTCCATCGCCTGCAAAAGCATTTCCTCCGCCGCTTCCTCACCGAAATCAAACCATGTATACCCTTTTTCTTGTAAGGTTCCTGAAAATAACTCCAAGACACCGTGGAATACATTTCCCATATCCACCGCTTCAAAGCTATATTCTTCCCGCTCATCCAGAGAAAGCCCATATTGCAGAAAATGCGCATAAGCACAAGCGGCATAGGTTTCCAACCGGCTCACACTGCTAAGGAGAAGATTCCCATATAGGGCATTGGCTATGTTCTTACCCAATACTTTCTCTCGATAATAGGTAAAGGCTGCTTCTGCCAAAGTATCAATCCGCTCTCTATATGCCTCATCCTCACGATAAGTACGATATACCGTAATAAACTGTTTCTTTTCCTCTTCCGTAAGCCTGCCTGCCGCATATTCCCTCAACATATCGGTCAGATAATCCAACCCTGCCCGTCTTGTTTCCATCCTTCTTTCCATACCGGAGAGTTCCGGTTTCTCAATGTGCAGACAAGGAAAAAGCTTGCTCACAGTATCGATTAAATATGCAGGACGTATGCTCTTTCCTTCGCTGTTTACCTTACAATACGAAAGATATAGCTGTTCCGAAGGTTTCGTCATATTCATATACAGATAAAGCCTTTGAATATACATCTGTTGTCTGGGTGTGGGCGCCAGAGCATAAGGCGACTCCTGTAAGAATTCCCGGTCAATATCCGAGATAATTCCACCCATACCCGCATTCTTCGGTATATTACCATCGTTAATCCCGATAAAGAACAGCACCTTAATCTCTTTCAAACGAGTTCTCTCGATATCTCCTACCACTACGCGATCTACATTTTGGGGAATCGTACCTACCTCTATCTCGCCAAAGCCTGCATCCAAAATATCTGCAAACTCCTTTATCGTCATTTTTTCCTGGGAAAGAAGACTCTCTATCTGATCCAATAAATCCATGACCAAACGATATATCTGCCCGTATTCCTTCGCCCTTGCAGCTTCATTTCTTCGCTCGAACATCTTTTCATAGGCGGCCAGTTTCTCTTGTACCTTATTATCTGTAATGAATTGATACAGTGCCCGTACCCTCTCTCCCGCAGTATTCGCCTTGCCAATGAGAGGCCCTATCTGTCCGATAAATTTCTCACGCATAGCGTTGAACCGGGCCAATTCTTCCTCTGCACCTTCTCTTTCATCCTTTCTTGTAAAAAGATTCATCCACCGGGTCTTTCCCTTGATTCCACAGGCAATCACATAATTCTCCAAACGGTCTGTTTCCTCTCTGTCAAAACCGGCAAGTCCGCTGCGCAAATAATGAAAGACGGATTGATAGGAGAAATTCTCCATTACGATTTTCAAGGAGCTTCTGATATATTCAATAAACGGATTGAGTAAAATTCCTCTTGTCTTGTCCATAAAAACAGGAATCTCGAACTTGGAAGCTTCCGTCTCCATATGACCGGCATAGGCCTCCAAATTGCCCGTTACAATGGCAAAATCCCGATAACAATAACCTTGCTGCCTGATAAGCTGACGTATTTTAATACAAACCTGACGTACCTCTTCCCCCGGAGAGGAAGTTTCCAGAAGATGCAGCGCTGTATTTTCCTTCTTATAGACCTTCGCCGGATATCGGAACAAATACTTTTCCAGATGTCTCATTTCTTCGTTTTCTTTGAATCTCGGTAAAATATCTTCTTTTAAAAAGATATCTTTCGCTAATTTCACCTCAGCTTCCACCGCCAGTTTTCGTAAATCTGCCACCGTCTTTTTACTGAGATAAAAAAGCTTCTGCTCGCCGTCCAATACATAAGGATTCTGCGCCGCATCCATAGTAACCGTAACGATCACTTCCTTGGACAATGCCATCAACCGTTGAATCAGCCTGTTTTGTATCGGGGTAAATCCTGTAAAGCCGTCGAAAGCGATGACACTTCCACGTATCAATTTCGATTTGGGAAGTACATCGCAGAGCAAATCCAGGGTTTCCTCCGTCGTAATATATTTCTCATGAATATAGGTCAGGAAGCTTTTATATAAAATCTCCAAGTCTTTCAGCTTATGATAAAGAGCCCCTCTTTTTTGGGCATATTCCGCAATCTGAACGAGTTCCTTCTCTCCAATTCCATATTGCATGAATTCGGAAATCACGGACTTTACTTCATGAATATAGCCTATTTTTCTCAGATTGCTTCCTATAACAGGCATTTCCTCCTGAATATTCTCCGCCACCTTCCTAAGAACAAGGCTCTTACCGGTATCATCCAGAACCATACGCCCATCCGCTCCCACTTCCTCCAAGATTCTATGAGACAATCGGCCAAAGCTGAGCACATCGATATTCATAATTCCCTTCCTCGGATGTGCCTTCACCAAGTCCATCTGCGTCTGCATGCTGAACTGATCCGGCACAATAACGAAAAAGTTCGTCTCCGGCTCTTCCATCGAACGTCTGACAATCTCTTCATGCAGCCGACTGCTTTTACCGGCTCCTGAGCTGCCAAAATAGAATTGTAATCCCATCGTAATCCTGCCTTTCTGTTATGAGAGGGACGGTATCGATTCTGTTTATTTTGCTTCCTGGCGCAAGCTGTCCATTTTCTAAATGAAATCGCTGCACAGTAAATAACGACCGGGGCGGCAGCAGGTACATCCCTGTACCAGCCTGCCTAAATGCCACATCCTTGTGGCATTTGCCCTGGATTACTTAGATTCCATTAAGAAAATGCGAACATCTCGCTTAAAGGAATCAAAATAAGCAGCGTCGATACCTGTTCTTTTCAACATATATAAATATTTATAAGATTTTAAAAGTCACAGATATTAAGAAAGTTATGTATGTAACTGTCTTAATGTATTTTTAGATATTATTTCATAGAATTTTGCAGGATTTCGCTTGGCGGTTTCGTTTTACTTCCGTCAGCAAGCGATTTCTATTTTCCTAATGAAACGCTCATTAATCCAGGGTAAATACCGCATGGAGGCGGTATTTAGGAAGCACGGTACATGGAAGTACCTTGCTTCCGATCCGGCCATAGTTCAAACTTAATCCGTTTCATTTAGAAAATACAATCGCGCGCCCGGAAGTAAAATGAAAGCTGCTACGCGAAATCCCTTCGTAGCCCTAATAAACAAAGCTCAAATCTTACTAAAATATCATTTTTTAATTACTCATTTATAAATACGGGATCATATGGGCTACTGAATCGAAAATCAGATGGGGCTTAACTTCTGATTGTTGTGTATCTGCCAGTGTCGCTTCTCCGCTTAATACGAGAACGCTTTGCAGTCCATTGTTTCTGCCTGCTGCAATATCTGTATATAGTCTGTCACCGACCATAGCTACTTTTGATCTGTCAATATTTCCGATGCGCTGCATGAGATAGTCCATCATATCCGCGTTAGGTTTACCGATAATGCGGTCAGGATAACGGGATGCGGAGGCATGGATAAATGCATGAATCGCTCCGATATCCGGAATAAACCCTGTCTCGGTAGGGCAGTTGTAGTCCGGATGTGTCGCTATATAAGGAAGGCCCTGCCTTACCAGCTCACATACCTTGCACATTTTCTCATAGGTAAGGGTGGTGTCATAGGCCGTCACTACCACCTCGGCATTCTCTTCATCGAGCAGGATTCCTTCCCTTTGGAACTCGTCCGCTAACATCCTATTCCCAAGCAAAAACACTCTCTTCCCGGTGAAGTTCTTTTTCAAATAGTAGATGGTGGCCTGTCCGGATGTAACTACCTTATCCTCTGTTACTGCAAGACCCATGCGCCGAAGTTTTTCCACATATACCATAGCATTTTTGGAAGAATTATTCGTTAAAAATACGTAGCTTCTTCCCGATTCCTCTATCTTAGCAAGGAATTCTCTCGCTCCGTCTATCCACTGCTCCCCCAGGTAGATTGTCCCATCCATATCCAACGCAAAACATTCTACTTGTGAAAGAATTTTCTCATCATCTTTATTTATCTCAGGGAGTTTTCCTAATCGATTCATTTCTATTTTCTCCTATTTGCTTATAAAATGATACCAGGGTCAAAAGGTCATGGGTTTCATGCTTGCATGAAAAAACATGACCTTGGGACTCGCAAAACATGAGAAAGTAGCCCGAATAGGGCGGATTTCGAATGTTGTACCCTAACTTAAGTTAGGGTTGGGATTGTGAGAGCACAAAGTGCGTAACAATCCGTAGGTATCATAGAATTACATTATATCTTATTATAAGTTCCCCCGTCCTAAAAGACAACATTTATAAAAACCGCCTTGCCGATACAACGATCAGCAAAGCGGCCTTTCTACATTCTAAAGAGTTTACCGGGTATATATTCCACCATGATAGCAAATAATGCGATCTGCATCATATCCTAACAATTTCTCAAGGGATAGCTCTGCCTGCTCCTTATTGATAGCATATTCAGGATTGGCAATAACCGGTCTTCCATCTTCCAACACTATGGCATCTCCTGCAATTATTGTTCTATGCTTCGGTAAATACAGGGAGATATGACCAGGCGTATGGCCCGGTGTGCTTATTATTTCACACCCTCCGCACCACTCCATTCTGCCACCGTCAGATACAAGCTCATCGACTTTAACATTTTTCACACTTCGAAGCAACTCGCAAAACGCCTCTCCGAACGGCTTTTGTTCCTCGCTTAGCAGTTCTTGCATGGTCTCTGCCTGCTCCAGTCTTAAAGATTTCGCACTTCCGTTTATATAGGAGGCTTCTCCTTCACCGGACAAAACCTGTATATAAGGATATTTTTGTTTTAAATCTGCCAAAGCACCCATATGATCATGGTCATGATGCGTAATCACTACCTTGGTGAGGGTTGAAGGCACTATACCTCCTTCTAATAAAGAAGCCTCAATCTTCGGCAGAAAACCGATATATCCACAGTCGATCAGAACGGTGTCATTTTCATCCTGCAATACAACAGGATGGATAACATCTTCTACACCACTAAATTCAAAGGTTATATCCAGAACGATTACCCTATGCATTTCAATTTCCCTATTCCTTCTTAAATATAAATTTAATCCCCGCTTTCCTCTGTTTCAGGAGCATTGAACTCGTCAATCGTCACTTCCATTTCGGAGGCATTGGAGTCTATAGCCGCCATTTCTACTTCGGGCACATGATAATCCGCATTTGCCGCTTCCATTTCAGGAACATGGAAGTCTGCGATCGTTGTTTCCATTTCATGCACAATCTGCTGCAATTTGATTCCCGCTTCCTGAAGGCCCTGTGTGCCGTGCATCATGCTCTCGGCGCTGTTTGCTACTTCTTCGGTACCGACCGCGCCATCGGAAGTTGCTCTCTGCAGGTTTGAAATAATATCCATGATTACTTCGTTCTCCTTATTGATTTGTCTTGCCACATCGGAGAACTGCTTCAGGATTTCATCAATATTTTCTGCATCTTTGTGGTACTGCTCACTGATTTCCACCTGGTGCTGATATGTTTTTCGTACACTCGTATCCATATAAGAAAGCACTTGTGTCGCACAATCGCATAAATGCTTCACACTTTCTGTTACCTTAAAAGTAATTTTTTGAATCTCTCCGGCTGTGTTCTTGGAATTTTCCGCCAGATTTCTAATTTCTTCGGCTACTACTGCAAATCCCTTGCCTGCTTGGCCTGCTCTTGCTGCTTCGATGGATGCGTTGAGGGCAAGAAGGTTAGTAGAATCGGAAATACTAAGTATCGCCTTTGTCAGCTCGTTAATCTGTTCCACCTGATTGGAATTCTCAATCGCCTCACCGAGCTGCTTCTTCGCCGAATCGATAAGCACTTCATTTTCCTTCTCCGCGCTCTCAGATTCCATATTCAGCCTCTTGGCACGATCGTAAATCGCTGCGATATTCTCGATTCCTTCTTCATTCTTCTCCCCCATAACGGCAACATACTCTTCCATGCGTTTGGAAGTATCCCCCAAGTAGTCTGCCATGTTAGAAGTTTCCTGCATTCCTGCGGATAACTCTTCCGCTACTGCGGATATGCTTACCACCATATTGTTATAATCATCAATAATGCTGTTTAGGTTGTCCGATGCCCCCTGAATACCGTCACCCTCTTCTGCCATCGCTTTAATCACAAGTCCCATGGACTTTTGTACTTTATCGATAGCATGGGCAATTTTACCGATTTCATTTTTCTTATTCAGATATTTCACATATTCTCTGCCGGTAAAGTCTTTCTCCTGCATCTTCTTTAAGTCGAATACCATTTTCTTCAAAGGATTGGAAATCGTATTTCCTATCATAAGGGCGAAGATACTCACAAAAATAATCACGCACAATATAACAAGGAATGCAACTCTTTGCATGGATGCAATTCCGCTCTCCAGCTCAGCGATAGGCGCGCACAGTACCAATGTATAACCGTTATTCAACGTTACATAGCTTATTAATGATTCCACACCGTCGAGATTCATTTCTATCACTCCGGTATCCGCACTTCCAATCGCTTCCTTCAAGCCGTTATAGCCTACACTCTCCAAAGTATCCGCCACCGTATAGCTTTCGTCTACGAGGAACTGCTGCTTACCATTTAATAAAAAGGCTCTTCCCGTATCATAGATAGTAATTCCATGAATCATATCGGATATTTGAGCGAAGTCAACATCTACACCTATAATTCCCACGAACTTTTTATCCGCATATACCGGTTCACAACGGCTCACACATATCTTACCAAATGCTTCTTTCATATAAGGATCCAGCCAGATTGCCTCATCGGCTTCTTCTGTCTGATAGTACCATTGCCAATTCTCAGAACCGCTTAGGTAATCGTTATATTCTGCGGCTGCATCTATCTCCACCATCTTCCCATTGCTATACCAGGTTCCGGTGATTCCAGCTTGTTCCTTCGGATTACTATAGGCATACATACTCTCCACCTCCGGATGAAGCTCCGTAATACGCTGCAAATATCCGCCAAGCTTCTTCATATACGCTTTATTATACGCCTTATCGCTTAAGCGTATCGGCTCATAGGTACCTGTGATATAAGAAGAAATACTCTCTGCCAAGCTTTCCAGATTCTGATATTTCATATTGATGTCGCTGGAATACTGCAGCGACATAGCACTCAATTTCTCCCTCGCCTCCTTATTAATCTCATCTACTGCCACACTCGTACTGATAGAACCTACTGCAATGGAAGCTATAATCACACAAGCAACAATAGAAACAATAATTGATGTAGAAATTTTACGCATTTCGTTTCCTCCAATGTTAAAATCCTGAGTGCCATAAAAACTAGTTATGGACGTTGTTTTTATTTATTTGTCACTGCCAAGCACTGTATTTCTGTACTCATTAGCTGAAATTCCCACCTGTTTCTTGAACACTCTGGAAAAATGAGCCATATCCAAAAAACCTACTTCTTCTGCAATATCCCCAATTCGCAAGGATGGATTCCTAAGAAGTGTCTTCGCCTGCTCCATCCGGACATTATTCAGTATCTCAGAGAAATTCTGACCGGTATATTTATTGAGCAACTTGCTCAAATGCCACTGACTCACATACACGTTATCTGCCACATCTGCAAGCTTTAATCTTTCTTTATAATTTTCTTCTATGTAGGCCAGCGCATTCTTCACAATAAAGCTGCTCGCTGCACTGTCCAATACTTCTTCAGTATTCTCTTCTTCCTTTTCTGCTGCCTCATCCTCTAACAGATGTTTTATCACCGCAGGATTGCTTTTCAGATTCGAAAGCATTGCCGCTAGAGCCTCATCCAGCTCTTCCATCTTAGAAGGCTTCAATAAGAAGCGGCATACCCCTAATCGAATGGCCTCCCTGGCATAATCGAAGTCCCGAAATCCTGTAAGAATCGTTACTTCCATGTCCGGAAATTCTGATTTCAATGCAGCGATCATACTGAGCCCATCCATATTCGGCATGGAAATATCCGATATCAAAATATCCGGTTTCTCCCTGCGAATCACTTCGAGTCCTTCCAGCCCATCTCCGGCCGTTCCTGCCACCACACATCCAAGACTTTCCCATTTCACCGTCTTCTCCAGGCCTCGAACAATAATTGGTTCATCATCAATAATTACCACTTTATACACTATGTAATACCTCCGTCCTATATGGATTCTACCATAAACTGTAAGGTAATAAAAGCATCAACTCATCCCTTCAATGCTCCTACCGTCATCCCTTTGATGATATATTTTTGTAACAGAAGATAGGTAATAAGGAGGGGCATTATAATCAATGACACTGAGGATGCCATCAGTCCATAATTCGTTCCTTCCTGAGAAGTGAGCAGGCTAAGCAGCACTGTAACCGAATACTCCGGCTTTCTTTTCAGGAAAAAGGATTGCGTAAATAAATCATTATAACTCCAGACAAAAGAAAAAATTCCTACCGTTGCCAGAGACGGTTTACTCAAGGGCATAATTACTTGAAAAAAAAGTTGAAAAATATTGCTCCCCTCCATATAAGCTGCTTCTTCCAATTCCAGAGGTAACGTTCCTATATAGCCTTTCAATATTACGATGGCAAAAGATAAATTCCCTGCAATCTGCGGTAGAATGACCGCAAGTAACGATTTAGAAAGCTGATCGGTGTTAGTAAGACCCATGACATTCATCATACGTAGAACCGGCAATATTGTGGCAAAAGCAGGAAACATCATTCCTGCAATTATCATATTATTCAAAAACCCCTTCAGCCTGAAATCATATCGTACGAGCACATAAGCTGCAAGACTTGCCAACAAAATAACAGCAACAGCAACGGTGGTAGAAATAATAAGACTGTTTCTATAGGCCCCCAAGAGATTAATTCGCTGAAAAGCGGTGATATAGTTCTCGAGAGTAAAACTTTCACCGATAGGAAGGGAAAAGGAATCTGAGTGAATAGTCCTTTTATCCTTGAATGAATTCATGACAATCCAAAATAACGGATATACGGTCGGTACTCCCCATAAAACCAGCACGAAATAGCTGCCTATTTTCCCGACAAAAGACATATATGATTTATTTCTTATTCTTATCCCTCCCTTCTAGTAATCTTTTTCGCGAAAAATAATGTTCACTACTTTAGCCGCAAGTACGCCTAACAATACAATGAGAACGGAAAGAGTGGAGCTATAGTCTACGTTATGGGATTCAAAGGCATGATAATACATATATGTCCCAGTCAACCATGTACTGTTGCCCGGCATTCCTTTGGGAAACATCACCCACGGCAAATCGAAGACCTTAAGTGCCCCTGTTACTGCCAGCACACAGCAGGTACAGATGACATTATGCAGTAGAGGAAGGGAAATATAACGTACTCTCTGAAGCTTGTCCGCACCATCTATAAGTGCCGCCTCATACAACTCCGTTGAAATATTGCGGAGTCCCGTCGTCAGTATAATGAAGTAAAAGCCTACATATTGCCAAGTAATAGGAATCATCATTGTAAGCATCGCATGCCGTACATCCTTAAAATCGATAAGCTTCTCTACTCCGAGTATTTGAAGGAACTGATTTAACATTCCTTTGTCGTAGAGAAAAATCAAATTGAACAACAGCCCTAATGCAGTAGCAGATATCACAATAGGGAAAAAATACACAGCTCCAAAAACATTCTGCCCTCTTTTCACATTGTCTGCCAGCAATGCAAGACAAATAGCAATGACCAGTTGCCCTAATAATGTCATTATAATTATTTTCAATGTATTAATTAGGGCAACCTTTACATTACCATCCCGCATCAATTCTATATAATTTGTATACCAAGGATCATTCCATCCACCTGGCACAGCACCGAGATGATTCATTTCTTTAAAACTGTTTATGATGTTTTGAATAAAGGGGTAATAAAGAAAAACGGATAAAATGGCAAACGCCGGAACGAGAAAAAAAATAATGGATTTCTTATTTCGATAGATATTAGAATTCATGACTTCATCCTCTTATACTGCTAATTACTCTTCCTCCTGTCCTGTCGAAATCAAGTCGATAAACTGAGCGACTGCATCCACTACTTCCACCTTGCCCGTCACAATATCAGGCATTGCATTGAATATCGGAACTCTCTGTCCTTGGGTAACTTGATCCTGAACAGCGGAAGACATCCCTGTTGCCCCTTCTACCATCTTAAGTCCTGCCATAGCTAAAGAAGATAAATCACTTCTGTCCACCTGTGTGCCGTTCTTTAATGCAGTGGTCGATATGGATGCGAACTTCGTTACCATATCGTCCGTCGTCATATAGGTGATAAAGTCCACACACGCTTTCTGCTTCTCCGGGTCTTTCCATGCTTTCTTCGTAATATACCATCCGGAAGACAGACCCCCGATAATATCTGTGGATTTACGATTGTCCTTAGCAGGAACATAGGTCACGGTGAAATTATCAACATTATCGGTAGATTCCTCAATACCTCCTACCTTCCATGTACCATCGATCAAAAAAGCTGCCTTGCTGTCCACAAAAAGCTGGAACGTCTCCCCGTCAGTAGCTGACAACGTATTCTCAGGCAGATACCCACTTTCATATAGCATCTTCATATCTGTTATTCCGTTCAGCCATGCCATTCCTTGCTCATCATCAATGGCTTTCGGAAGTATTTTATGCGAGGAAGACTCCAGATAGTTATAAATGCAGAATTCAAACCAGTAATGGGGAACCTCTGCAAAAGATGCCGCAATAGGAATATACCCCGCATCTTTTACTTTCTGGCAAATCTCCATAAATTCATCCCAAGTAGTATTCGGTCCGGGTATTTCCACTCCTGCCGCTTCACAAACTTGCTTATTTACGAATAAACCTTCCCAATAGCCATTCATTGGCACCGAATAATTCTTACCATCCACCATCGACGCCCCCATCATGCTATCTTGCATATTAGACGCATAATCAGGATATACGGATCGAATCTCATCGATAGAAACAACCTTCCCTCCCTCTACAAAGGGATTGGAATCCACGCCGTTAAAATAAAAAAGTATGTCCGGCTCAGAACCCATCTCAAAATCAGAGATAATTCTTGCCTTAAAAGTCTCTACCACAGTACCGGAAGCGTCATTAATGATATTACCCGTCTCTGCCTGCCATTCGGCAATCGCCTCCTGATAATGCTGAGCATTTGTGTCTTCACCTGCAAAGGTAGTAGTTACATTCAAGGTAACCGGTCCTATCGGCATGCCATCCGGCGTCTGTGTTGTCTCAGCCGTAGCACCTTTACATGCTGCCAGCGAAAAAGCCGCCACACCTGCAAGTAACACCAATAACATTTTTTTCATTTTGAAACCTCCCTTGTTTTACATAAACAAATAGATAAAACGATTTCCCCTAATATATGTTTCAAAATATTCTATTTTTCCCACCATCTATATTCTACAAAAGATACTGGTGTCGGAAAATTGTCAGATTTGCTATTTATTGTCTTTTATTGTTGTTGTATCCATTTTGACAATAATTTTACTTACTGTTTCGTTATTTTCGTCATTTTTAACAGTAAGTCCGCACTCATCTCCGTAAATAATCTTAATTCTTCGATTCACGTTACGCACTCCCAGACTGGCAGAACTAATTTCATTCGGCTCAGACTCAGTGTCTAACAACGCAACGATCTTCTCCTCGCTTTCCTTAGACAACGTTCCCGTATTGCGCACCTCGATGATCAGTTTATCTTCCTGCGCAAACACATTTAATGTTACCCGCGCCCGCGGCTGTCCTATAATACCATGTTCCACCGCATTTTCAATGATGGGTTGTATGATCAGACGTGGAATCTTCACGTTGAATAGACTATTATCCACATTCCGCTCCACGTTCATACGCTCTCCCAGACGCTGGGAAATAATGAAGAGATACGCATCTACATAGGACAGCTCCTCTACCAACGTAACAAAGCGCCGATGTCTTCTATCCATCGTCGCCTCCAGCATAATGGACAAGTTCTCTATCATCTGGCTTACCTTGTAATCTTCATTAATTCGTGCTTCCCAATTGATAATCTCTAACGTATTATTAAGAAAATGCGGATTGATCTGTGACTGTAGCGCCATAATCCTGGCATCCTTCAGCGCCAGCTCCTCGGAGTAGATTGTCTCGAACTGATGCTTCAGCTTCTCCGACATGCTGTTAAATGCATCTGTAAGATATTGAAATTCCTGGCTATTACCCGCCCCCTCTATCTGATATCCAAACTCGCCTTCCTCAATAATATGAGATGCCTTAATCAGGCCTTCTATCGGCTTGGTAACCTTTCTGTGGAAGAAAATAGAGACGATAGCAAAAAGCGGAATCATAAAGGATACAAAAAAAGCAAATACATATGTTATCGCCGCCGTTTCGTCGATAATCAATTGTCTATCCAGACTAATTACATACCCCATATAATGAATATCAGGCTTTCTTATGGCATAGGCATAATACTCCCCGCCTTCTTGAATCAGTCTGGCATTACGGCTTCTTGTCTTGAAGTTCTCCATATTCACCTGCATTTCACTATCCAGCGACTCCACCAGAAGCTCTCCATCCACGTAAATCTGACTGTCCGTATATCCCCATGTGCTCTCCAGGCTTCCGAATAAACTTTCCTGATCCAATTCCATTACGATCACTGCAAATGGATGGTAAGAGGAATCCATCATATTTCTTATCATATAAATATGACCCTCCACATTCAGCAGCTTTATATCCGTATCTAACTGCGGATAGATTTCCATCACCAGAGGATGTACCTTCGCCATAAAGTAAAGATTATTCCTATATGCCAGGTTATTTGCGCTTCCTGACTGCGAGGTATAATACGGCTCGTCAGGATGTTCGGTAAAAAGCAAAGTCGTATACAAAAAGTGATCATCATAACGATAGTGTTGTTCCAGAAAGCGAATCACTTCTCCATAAAGAGCAGTCTTGTTCCCATCCTTCATATACTGCTGCCAACTTTCCTTAATCGTCGGAAGATAGGATGCATTACGCGACGCAGTAATAGCTGCACTCATCTGCATTTCACATATCTTCACCGCGTTATCCGCAGAAGTGACGATCGTCCTCTCCATCTGCTTATTTATCTTACTTGTCGTCACATACAACATCGCATAAGCGATAATACTAAGGGGCAGCGCCCAGCATAAAATAAGAACAATTATCATGCTCCATTTCAGCGGCTGCTTCTTCTCTTCTCTCTTCGCTCTCCGGCTCGCTTTTTTTTCGATTATTTTCTCCGCTAACACATCCATCCGATAGCCCCCACTTCTGCTTCGTTCCTGTTTCATCTATATCCGTACCATAATAGCTTCCTTCTCTAGTGTAACAAGGTATTCTCATAGAATCAAGAAAAGACTGCCCTACAGGCAATCCTTTCTCATTTTATTCCATATAAGTCTATTGTTCTAATCCCAGGAATTTCTCATAGATATCACAAACTGCTTTCGCCTCTTCCAATGTAGGCATCTCACAGAATACCCGAATAAGAGGTTCCGTTCCTGAGAACCGTCCGACTACCCATCCACCGTTTTTGAAATATACTTTGCTTCCATCCAGATAAGATACTTTTTCCACTTCAAAGGGAAGTTCGGGAAGCTGCTTATCCTCCATGAGAAGTTTATGCATCTGCTCCTTCTTCTCCTGCGTGAACTTATAATCCCTCTCATCCATAAAGATATAACCGCATTCCAACTCGATCTCTCTATAAATATCGGATAACTTCTTGCCTGTTACCGCGATCATTTCCGCTAAAAGTGCTGCTGCGTAAATACCATCCTTACCATGAATATGACCACGCACCGTAAGACCGCCGGAGGACTCCCCTCCTATAATCGCACCTGTAGCATTCATTTTCGAGGAAATATGCTTGAAGCCTACAGGAACTTCATAGCATTTCTGCCCGAACCGCTCAGCTACCTTATCCAACATGTGGGTAGTCGCGATATTACGTACGACCGGTCCCTCCCAGCCTTTATATTTTACTAAGTAGTAATATAAAAGTACAAGGATATCGTTAGGATGTAAGAAACGTCCGGTATCATCAATAACACCGATGCGGTCAGCATCTCCATCCGTAGCAATTCCAATATCCGCCCGGTAATCGAGCACTGCGTTCTGCAAAGGGCGAAGTGTAGATACCGAAGGAGACGGGAGTTTGCCACCGAACAGAGTATCGTGCCTATCGTGAATGGTAATTACTTCGCACCTCGCCGTATGGAGTATGGTAGAAAGAGAGGTCTCACTCACGCCGTATAACGGGTCAAGCACTACTTTCAGACCACGCTCTCTTATCGCTTCCATATTGATCGCAGAAATAATATTATCCAGATATTCATTCAAAGGGTAAATCTCTTTGATCAACCCCTTTTCAAGAGCATCTTCATATTCTATTTCTTTCACGTCATCCGCGGAAATCTTTTCAATGTATTCCTCGATGTCCTTCGTCTGTTCCTCATTCGCGTCCCTGCCTCCGGCCGTGAATACCTTTATTCCATTATAGATTGCCGGGTTGTGACTGGCAGTGACCATCATTCCATAAGGAAAATCATGCTGCATCGTGTAGAACATAATAAGGGGGGTCGGTGATGATTTATTGATTAAATATGCCGTAATCCCTTCGGCAGCGAATACACGTCCTGCCCACTGCATCGCCTCTTTTGCAAGGAACCTTCTGTCGTATCCTATTACAATCCCCTTATCTGCTACCTGTTCCGCTTTCATTTTATCGCTGAGAGCCTTTGCCATCAATTGAATATTGGCCCTTGTAAATTCATCCCCTATTACAGCACGCCATCCGCCTGTTCCGAACTTAATCATTTCTTCCTCTCCCTTCTTTTGTTAGCCCATCACTACTTTTACGCGATTGGTCGTTCCTCTATCCATAAGCGGAATGCGCTCTACCTTTTCCCCATTCAGATAGAGCTCCTTTACTCCCTTCATCACACCGTCAGGATTTACTACTTCGATCTGATAATCGGTACCTCTCCACTGTCTCACCATGGAGAATTCTTTCCAATCTGCCGGTACACAAGGATCGATTTCCAGATAATCGAACTGAGGTCTCATACCGAGGATATATCTCGTTGCGGAGAAATAAGCCCAGCCGCCCGTTCCTGTCATAAATGGATGTCTCGCCCTACCATGTGCCGTATGGTCGCGTCCCATAATGAACTGGCAATAGGAATAAGGTTCTGCCTCCCTGACTTCTATCTTATCATTCTGATAATAAGGACATAATGCATCGTAGAATTTCATCGCACGGTCACCGCGTCCTAATTTACATTCAGCCGCCCATGCCCACGGATTCGGATGAGAGAATACCGCTCCGTTTTCTTTCACACCCGGATATACTCTCGTTACAAAACCGATGTCATCATCCGGTACCGTATAGGAGGGTGCATTTAACATAATTCCCCACGGTGTATAGAGATATTCATCCACGCTGTCCATAGCACGAATTCCCTTTTCCCTATCCGCAGCTCCTGACAACACTGCCCATGAGTTAGATTCCAGATGTACCTTTCCTTCTATATCTAAATGCGTGCCGATCTTTTTGCCATTTTTAGTGATACCGCGGATAAACCAATCTCCATCCCATAACACATCATTGCACACCGTCTTTACCGTTTCTGCCATTTCTGTATATTTCTTAACTTCTTCGTCCCTGCCCAAATATTTAGCAAGCTCAAGAAAGTTCTCGATTGCCCAGTAGTGAAGGAATGAGACCATCGCACTTTCACCGCCTCCAAGATTCAAGCAGTCATTCCAATCCGCACGAAGCCCTTTACAAACGCCTGTTGCTCCTACCTGTTTCGCGGAAAAATCCAGAATCTTCATCATATGCTCGTATACGGTACCTTCGCCGCCATCCGCATAAGTGATGACTTCATCCACAAAATCCTTCTCTCCGGTTTCTTTTATGAACTCTACAATAGAAGAAACAAGCCATAAAGCATCGTCAGAACATGCATCCTTAAGACCATGTACAATATTATCCTTGTCCGGCGATGGAATAACGGTCGGCGAATTAAAAGGCTTCACTTCCACATCCGGCTCAAACCATTCCGGCTGGAACAGATGCAGTCCATATCCTTCTGACACAAGACCGCGCAACAACTCTACAATACGCTGTCTGCATTTCTCCGGATTGGAATGAGGAACTGTCATCGCATCCTGTGCGGTATCCCGGTATCCCAGCCCCACACGTCCGCCTACTTCGATAAAAGAAGCAAACCGTGAGAACATTACGTTAATTTCTGCCTGATATAAGGTCCATGTATTGATTAATGTGTTCATACCTTCGTTAGGTGTATGAATCTGCAGTTTCTCGAATTTATTATTCCAATATGCCCTCAAATCTTCATATACTTTATCCATAACGGAAAGGTCGCTGTATTTTGCTTTGATTTCTTTGCCTTCTTCTCTCGTACCCTCTCCCAGCATAAATACAACCCGGACTTCCTCACCCGGCTGTAATACTATATTTTTCTGCAAGGAACCACAGTGATTGTTACCGAGTTCATAAGAACCGCTGCACTGTCCCTTCTCCACTGCTATCGGATTATCTTCCGTATGGTACAGCCCTATGAACTTATCTCTCAGGCAATCATAGCCATCGGGGTCGAAGTTGGATGCAAAATACTGGTAACCGAACTCTTCATAGAAAAGGTCGTGCTGAATAATTCCATCTTCATAGGAAGAACCCGCACAATATAAACTCATCTGGAAGTTCTGATTATCGATCATAATATGATGGAAGGAGAATTCACAATAAGAAAAGAGACTTAAGTTTCTCGGCTTATCATCCTCATTCTTAATCGTCACATCCCATAATTCTACCGCATCATTCAGCGGAACCACCAAAGTCTGCGTCGCTTTAATCTTGCTGTAATCACATTCATACACCGAATAAGACATACCATGACGGCATGTATATTTCGCCTCGTCCAAAGACTTGGCTACCGGCTGCCATGAAACGCTCCAGTAGTCCTCACTATCATTATCTCTTATGTACACATAGTGTCCCGGCCGGTCCATGGGAATACTGTTTCCCCGAAATCTAGTTACTCTGTGATATTCCGGCGTCTTATAGAACATATAACCGCCCGCGGTATGGTTCACTACTGCGCACATATCCTGTACGCCGAGGTAATTGGTCCACGAAGTGGGAATATCCACTCTATCAATTACATATTCTCGCTTCTCGTTGTCAAAATGTCCGTACTGCATCCACTCATCCTCCTAGTCTCATCGCATATCCCCGACTGATGACGGAGGATACACCCGTAGCTTTCTATATCTTAGATTATATATCGCGAAATGAAACGGGCACATTGCTAAGTATGTTAATATTTGTATTTTGTTGTTCGTTTCCTTTCATATGGTAAAATATAGAAATTACTTTATAATAGTTCTTTATAAATGCTCAGTACATTGCCATGAAAGATCTTTTCCACATCGCTTTCCCGAAAACCTGCTTTCATCAAGGCATCTGAAAGCATGGGAAGATACGAATAATCCGGCAATTCTCCATGGCCCTCTATACCATCGAAATCACTCCCCAGACCAAGGCAGTCAATGCCGCCGACATTCGTGATATATTTCGCATGTTCCACAATACTCGCAATGGTACCCGGGTCAGTTTCGCTTTCTGACACATCCGTCAGAAAATCAGGACAGAAATTAAGCCCTATTACACCTCCCCGAAGCGCCAATTTCCTTATCATATCGTCCGTTAGATTCCTCACCCAGGAGCATATCGTTCTCGCATTGGAATGACTTGCTACAAAGGGCTTATTTGTAACGGAAAGTACATCGTAAAATCCTTTATCTGACAGGTGAGAGACATCGATAATCATCCCGATCCGTTCCATTTCCTCTACAACTTCCTTACCCACCTCGGTAAGCCCGTTTTTCATATCGGCAATTTTATAAAAGGGAATCTTCGTATTCTCCTTCTTTTCTCCCTCATAGGATCTCTTATTTATATTGGGATGGCCGATTTCATTCACATAGTTCCAGGTAAGTGTCATCATCCGTACTCCCAGACGGTACAAACTTCTTACATAGGCAGTATCTCCTTTACAGACTGCCCCTTCCTCTACCGTAAGAAGAGCCGATATCTTCCCGTCTCTCTTATTTTGTTCAATGTCATTCCAACAAAAAACAGGGGCAATGATGTCCCCGTTTTTTTTAAGCTCCATATAATAGTAATCTGCCATGCGTACAAACTCTTCAAAGGGGTTATCCACTTTCCCCTTGTCAATAAAAATAGCGAAGTTCTGAAGCAAAGCATCCCCCTTTTTTAACTTCTGTAAATCGATATGACAATGATTTCTCAGAAGATCTTCCTCTCTTTTTTCTTTGGCCATTTCATATAGCTTAGAAATTGTATCACAATGCATATCTACAGCTTTCACTCTTCCATCCTACCTTCCGTCCCGCCAAATCAAGTTGCGCCACTGCACAATCTGCTCCTCCGTCATGAATCCATTGGACGTCCCCATGAATCCTATCTTATAAGAGGCGAAAAGAAGGGCATTCTTCACCGCGAACACGGAGTCCTTCGTCTTATTATAGAAATGAAGGAAACAGGAAAACAGTGCATTACCGGCACCTACCGTATTCACAACGCCATGTGTTCTCACGGTATTATAGTGGGCAATAATATTCTTATTCTTATCATATAATATGAGTCCCTCCGCACCCTGACCTAAAATAATAATTTCCGGACGATATTTCGCTGCCAGAGACTTCACGAATTCATATGGCTCTTCTATAAGATGATCATCACTTACATATAAGATATCAGCCGCTTTCAGATAATCTTCGTTATAATGAATTTTATTCTCATTATACTCTCTTATATTAACTGCGATCGGTTTGCGAAGCTCTTTCCCTATCTCAATCAGCGGACGACAGAAATTAGCGTTGGAAAGTATGAGCATCTCCGCGCGCGCCGCCCTCTCCTTGAATAAATGCAAATCATATTCTATATCTCTTAAATCCTTAATATCTTCGAAAACCTGCTGATTCCGATTATCATCATAAAATACAACAGCCGTAGGTGTATGATAGAGTCTCGGCAATATGTAATCGGTCTCAAGCTTTACTTCACTGTCTTTGGGATTAATAAGCTCCATACTATCCGAAATTCCTATCATAGACATCAAGTCCACGGAATTACCGAGCCACTTAAGAGCCAGGGATTCGTTATATGCATCTCCTCCCGTATTGATAAAGATTGTATTCGGCTTATTCGTTACTCCTGAGTATTCGATGGGGATTTTATCTACCTTTACTATCGTTTCCTTCTGTACAATTCCCGCCACTAAAAACTTGCTCATACATACCCCTCCCAACCTATCTTCTTCTTTTATGTTTTGTAAATGCGTAAATCTACTGAATAGTTAGTTACTGTTCACACCTATGGTGTTCACAGCAACAATATCACACAAATTGCACAAAGAACATGCAATTTGGCGCCCGAAGCACTTGCAAAATCGCATAAAAATGCCAAGATAAAGCATTTGGCATCGCGATTTTGACTTCGCGGAATAGTGGCTGTGAACAGTAATAATAGTTAATACAATTTTATCATATTTTTTTATAATAAGCGACAATTATTGATTTTTTCATGTATAATAAAGGAGTTATTGGTAACAGTTCAGACAGGTCTGCGCATTTGCTGCGCTGACCGTAAGAAAACGTAAATGCTGCTGGCAAAAATCCCATCGCCGTAGGCGATTCTCATGGATTTTTGCATGTAACAGTGAAGGTATCTGAACTGTTACAATTGTTGGTTATTATATACACCTTGGATTTGGAGGCTTTGAACGATGAAAGAAAAATTATATACTATCCCTTTAAACGATGCGGTAAACGAGGGGGATGAATGTCCATTTTGCCTTGTGGAACGTAATGTGGAACAGGATCTGCTCGATTTCGTACTCGGATCCGGATCTTCCTATATGGAAAGCGATATACGAAGCGCTACGGATAAAGCAGGCTTTTGCAGAACTCATTTCAAAAAAATGTTCGATTACGGTAACACCTTGGGAAACGGTTGGATTCTGAAAACTCATTATCAGCAGATGACTCAGGAAATGGAGGAGCAATTCAAGGCTTTTACTTATAAAAAATCTTCCTTTAGAAGCAAGCTTAAAAAGAACGAAGGACGTCAGAATCCTATCGGCATTTGGGCTGCCGAAAAGGAGGCTTCCTGTTATATTTGCAAACAGTTCCAGGATACTTATGAAAGATATGTGGATACCTTTTTCATTATGTATCAAAAAGATAGTGAATTTCGGGAAAAAATTAAAAAAAGCAAAGGTTTCTGCCTTTCTCACTTTGGAGATTTATGTGAGGCCGCTGAAAGCAAACTCAGCGATAAAGAAAAGACGTCCTTCTATCCGGAAATGTTCTCCCTGATGGAAGAAAACATGAACCGAATGGCTCAGGACGTCTCATGGCTCGTCGAAAAATTCGATTATCGCAATCAGGATGCCGATTGGAAGAATTCCAAGGATGCCGTCCAGAGGGGAATGCAGAAGCTAAAGGGCGGTTATCCGGCCGATGCTCCCTACAAAATGAATAAATAAGCTTTACGGATGATAGGACAAATTCCTTACCATATGTAAATATCCATTTATCTCTTCCGCCATCATATCTGGATGAAAGGAATCCTCTAAAAAGCTCTTCTTCATCATACCTTGAATCGTATAATCTATGGATAGCGATATCATTGCCGGGTCGGCCTCCTCACGAAAGCGTGACAGGTCGGCCTGTGCCAAAATACCTTCTATCGTCTCCTTTAACACATACTTCTTCTCCTCTGTGGCAAGCAGTGCCTCTTTCACATTCTCATAGGGAATACTATCGATAAATTGCTGCATATAAGGATAATTCTTCATCACTTGCAGCTTCGCCCCTTCTATCTGCTCTCTCAAGAGGAAAAAATCATTCCCCTTCTTACTGACACGCGTAGAGAGCTCCAAATGCATAAAACGTACACTATAGTCATGGAGAAACTCATACAACCCAAGTTTACTTATAAAATAATGGAATAACAGCCCCTTACTAATACCAGCCTCCGACACAATATCATCGGTGCTGGCATGTTTATAACCGTTCCGAGCAAACACTTTTAGGGCTGCATTGATGATTCTATCCTGTTTTTCTTTTTTTATGTCGAAAAATTTCTCATTCACCGTATTTTCCAAATCCTTTTCCTATGCATATGTTATGATGTCGGGCAAAAAATATTTTGCCATTGACTTTATTAGTCATACTTTAATATAGCATATTCCCCTTTTTACTTCAATAAAACTGCCTCTTTTTATTTTAAGAAAAAAATAATGGTTTTTTTATACATATTCTCTTTTCATTTTGAGAGAATAGTATTAATATAGTGCTATAACCGCGAAATTGAAAGGAGTCAATATATGGCAAAAAAATTTGGTAAGTTATTAATGTTTACTGCTGTCGCAGGCGCTGTTGCAGCCGGCGCTTATTACTATTTTCAGAATAAGGATGCTTCCTGTTGTGACGACTTGGATGACGATGACTTTGATGACTTTGGTGACGACCTCGACGGCGGTAGCGACATAAAGGATAGCATGCGCAATTATGTAGATTTGGGAGCAGAGAAGGCTACGGATGCCGCCGATGCTATAGGCGAAGCAGCGCAGACTGCAGCAGATACTCTGGGTGATGCGGCACAGACTGCGGCGGATACCGCAAAAGATACTGCTCATGCGGCAGTAGAGGCTGTAAATGAAGCAGCCAAAACAGCTGAATCGAAGGTAGAGGAGTTTTTCGATGACAGCGATAGCGCACTGTAATGTAGTAAGGATTTCATTATGTAATTTAACACTCTAGTTCTATACAACAATAAAAGCTTTATTGAGTCACACTTTATGATGTGACATCAATAGAGCTTTTGTGTATACTTTATATCGCTTTTGAAATTCTTACGATACTATATTCTTCGTTTTCCCGATTCACATATCATTGTTTCATCCTCTTAATGCTATCCCTCACCACCAGCTCCACCGGAAGCTTCGTATCCTTTTCCTCAATGGGTTCATTTCTAATCATCTGCATCAGGCGGTTCACCGCAAGCTTCGCTTTCTCCGTTACATCCTGCCTGACTGTGGTCAGCATGGGACGGCAGGTAGAAGCAAAAATATTATCATCAAATCCGCAGATGGAAACCTGCTCCGGTACGTCGACACCGATATCCCGAAACGTATTGACAACATCAGCCGCATAAAAATCCGATGCGAAGCACAATGCCGTATATTTATGAAGATGAGTCTTGGCAAACTCCTTGAAATACGCTTCTCTCTCCTTTTTACGATAGCTGAATACATAAAAATCATCTTTACTGGAAAATTGTATTTCATGTTTCTTCATGATATTCATGAACCCTTTCAGTCTTTCAGCATCTACACCAAAAGGATATTGTTCATCGAGCAGGAAGGCAATACGCTTGTGTCCCTGCTCAATCAAATGTTCAGCGACTAGCTCGCCGCCCCGTTTATCCTCAAGCCCTATGTTGATGAATTTTTCGCCGCCTTCTTCAAAGTAAGTATCGATAAATACCAAAGGAATATGCGTATTTTTCATATAGGTGGAGCAATCCCAGGGCGCACAGCCCTGCAGTATTATCCCTTCAACGTTCCATGCGTCCACCATTCTCAAGCTCTCTTCCGCAGAAGAACTGGTATATAATATCATGAAATAACCTAATTCCCGGATTTCCTGTTCAAGTGCACCAATCAACTCACTGAAAAATGGATCCTGCACAGCATTTTTCTCTTCCCGTCTGGTATAAGTCATAATCAGCACAATCAATCTTGAGCCATTTTTAGCCAGCAACCGTCCACCCATATTGGATACATAGTTTTCCTGTTTTAAGATTTTCTGTACCTTTGCAAGTGTATCAGGCCTCATTTTATTCGTATGACCATTGATGACGTTGGATACTGTACTGGGGCTCACTCCAGCAATCTCGGCAATCTCTTTTATCGTAGGCATTATCAGTCCTCCCTGACCGTAAAATATGCTGCACTTTCCCCTTCCATCTCAATCCGATCCTGTCCGGCGCTCACCTGTCCGCACTGGTAAATCAATTGATCCGTTCTTAATCCTTCAAGAGGAATTATGCGCTCTTCCTTCGAAGGGTTAATTGCCACCAGAATCTTAACGGAGTCATCTTTTCGCCCGCTTCTGCCTTCTCTTAAGTAGACCAGCGATTTGCCGTCCGTCCCATCCTGAATAAAGGTAACAGAAGCATAATTGTGCAGACTCTTATACTCTTTGCGCAGTCTGATTTGCTCTTTCACCGTGTGATACAGGGAATCCGGATCTGACATCTGAGTCGCCACATCAGGATAATCTTCCTCCGGGTCTACCGGCAGATATAAATCCTGTGTTCTGGCGCTGGAAAAACCGGCATTTAAGGTTCTATCCCATTGCATGGGCGTACGTGACCCTGTTCGTTCATATCCTCCCTCCACGGACGGAAGTTCTTCCATATAACGCATGCCGATCTCATCCCCATAATAAATAAATGGCGCACCGGGCATGGATAGAAGAAATGCAAAAGCCAGCTTAAGTTCTCTTTCACTCAAATGCCTGGATATGCGTGCCATATCATGATTGCTTGACGGGATACAGATAAGTCCCCTATCCCCGGCCTTTTTGCTGACCATCTTATAATAGGGGATAAATTCCGACAGGTCTCCCTTGCCTGCAAAATAAGGATGGTCACGGAACAGGTCATTATAATGAGAAGGGCCGAAATGCAGAAGAAAATCCATATGAAATCCTGCTTCAATCGATCGATCAGGCTCACCCCATTCGGAGATGATTACCGCTTCCGGAAATTTAGTATCGAGTCTTCTTCTGATCTCCTGCCAGAACTTAATGGTTTCTTTACCATCCTCATCATTCTTAATCATCGAATGAGCCATATCAATTCTGAATCCATCACAGCCCATAGAAAGCCAGAATTCCATAATATCCCACATAGCCTCTTTGGTAGCACGAGCATCAGGATGCTCAGGGGAAATTTGCCATGGCTTATCCGGATCAGGCTCCGCAAAACCATAATTGAGAGCAGGCTGCGTGGTGTAAAAGTTTACCGCACAGGTTCCCCGCTCGCATATACCATTTAAATAACCGGTAATATTCTTCATGCCGGCAAAGTGTTCCCATGGATTTTCTGTCCAGATATATCTTCCTGAATATTCATTTTTCTTTTTTTCCATAGACCTGATGAACCATTCATGATCGATGGATGTATGGCCGGGCACCAGATCGAACAGTACCCGTATACCTTTTTCATGAGCCTTCTTAAACAGGCGCCTGGCATCCTCATTGGTTCCATATCTGGGCGCTATTTTACAGTAATCCGCAACGTCATACCCCGCATCATAAAATGGAGAAACAAAGCACGGATTGATCCAGAGCGCATTGCAGCCCAACCTGGCAATATAATCCAGTTTCTCTATAATCCCGTTCAAATCTCCTATTCCGTCCCCATCCGTATCATAAAAGCTTTGGGGATATATCTCATAAAAGCAAGCTTGCTCAAGCCATTCACACATACCTTTGCGTTACCTTTCTTTATCTGTAACTGTTCAGTTACCTTTATCTCATAATTACAATGGAGTACGGCGGGAGTGTAAGCATCCCCTCGTTATATACTGCCTCTTCTTGTGCGGTGTATAATCCATCACAAATCTCAGCTTCCAGATCCAGAGAAATCTGCTCTGTTTCGCTTCCAAGATTATATACAAGATAGACCTTTTCCTCTCCCAATGTGCGCATGAGCAGGCTGACCTTATCCCCGCCTTCTATCGCAAGCACTGATGCTCTTCCTCCTGCGATTTCAGGATATTTTTTCCTAATGTGAATCGCACTTCTTACATATTGCAGTATCGATTGATCATCCTGAATCTGCTCATTCAGCGGCGGAAATTTATGTTCAACACTTTCGCTGTTTGGCGGGGGATAAGGCGTTCCTTCACTCCGTCCATCTGTCCACCTCATCGGTTGTCTCTTGTTTTCATCAATTCCCGATCCACTCATGCCGATCTCCTCGCCATAATAAACAAAGACATTCCCGGCCTGCATAAGATTCATGCCCCATGCTGTTTTGATCAGTTCCGGCTGCTGACGCATAATGCCTACCGCCCGAGCCGTATCATGATTGGTAAAAAACGGAGCATCCACCCCATTGGGATTATGGGCGTGAATTTCCTCTTCCATCACCACTAGTGCATCGGCATAATCAGAAGCCTTCTGGGACTTTAACAATAAAGACTTTGCCAGCTTTCCTTCCGCCATGGCAAAAGGAAAATTAAAAAAGCTGTCCAAACCGCTGTCGTATAACTGATAAAGAGCTATACTAGTATCCCATGCTTCACCGACAACGTAGGTGTCCGGGCGGATGGATTTTGCTGTTTCATTGACCCATCTCATAATCTCCATATTTTTATCCTGATTACCCGTTTCATATTCCCTGACCGCATCCAGGCGAAGTCCTGATACTCCTTTATTTAACCAAAATTCCATTACCTTTTCAAGTTCTTTTTTAAGTTCCGGATCATCAAGATTCAGATCAGGCATACCGCTCCAGAATTGGCATTCATAATACCACTCCCCCGTAGCCTTCTCCCACCTGCCGTTCCCCTTCATCTTGGAGAAATGATAATAGGAAACATAAGGATTATCTTCTTCTCCGGCAGCTAACGCCTCCTTGGCCTGAATAAACCAATCATGCTCTGAGGACGTGTGATTGATAACAAAATCCATCATGACCGCTATCCCCCGTTCATCGCATGCCTCCATGAATCGATCGAAATCCTCAATCGTACCATAAGCCGGATCAATAGCATAATAGTCCGTAACATCATATTTGTGATAGGTAGGCGACGGATGAATCGGCATCAGCCATATCCCATCAAAGCCCATATAGGATATATAATCGAGCATCTGCGTTATTCCGTTGATATCCCCAATACCGTCCCCGTCCGAATCATAAAATGAATAGACAAATACTTCATACCATGTACGGTTTTCATCCACCGTCTGCACCGTCTCCGTATCGGAAATAAGTTCATGAACATTATTCTTCCAGGAAGCTGTCTCCTCATACCCATAAGCAATATTCTTCCCACACCCCGAAAGCAAACATACTACACAAAGCAAAACCGCCACTCCCCGGCTTGCCGATAATTTATCTATCAATGGCTTTCCTCCTGTCTTTAACCTTTCACCGATCCTCCCGTAACCCCTTCCACATAATTCTTCTGCATAATGATAAACAATATGGCTATAGGAATGGAGACAAGCACCGCACCTGCACAGAATCTGGTGTAATATTCGTATATATTCTCCCGCTCAAGGAACCGGAACAGCCCAAGAGCAATGGTAAAGTTTTTATAATCATCCTTCATGATAACACTGGCCATAATGAAATCAAGCCACGGCGCCATAAATGTTGTCAGCGTAATATAGGTCAGGATCGGTCTTGACATAGGCAGCGTAATCCGCCTGAATATCTGCCAATTACTAGCCCCGTCAAGCTTTGCCGCTTCATCGAGCGCCTTGGGTATCGTATCAAAGAAACCCTTGGCTATGTAATAGGTCAGACCTGCCCCGCCCGAATACACGAGAATCAAACCGATCAAGCTCTTATCCAAACCTATGATCTTCAAAAGATGATAAATAGCTATCATGCTCATAAATCCGGGAAACATACCCAAAATTAGCACAATATTCATCAGGGGACGCCTTAACTTAAACCTCATTCTTGAAAATACATATGCCGTGAATAGCACGAATATGGTGGAGATCAAACAGGAGCATGCCGCTACCAGCAATGTATTATTAAACCATCGTGGATAATTGAACAGATTGGTCTCTGTAAATAAACGGGTGTAATTAGAAAATGTCAGCTCTTTCGGAAATATATATCCGTCAAGCCACGCTCCTTTTTCTCCCCGAAATGACATCAACACAAGATATAAAATCGGAAGAATCCACACCACGGATAAAAAGGACAAGATAGCATAGATAATTCCATTGCTGATTTTCTGTTTGCTTTTCATTGGAAAACGTCCTCCTTCTTTGCTGATGATGTGATGTTAAAAGTAATCAGTGATATCCCCGCGCAAATGGCAAATGCGAAAATTCCTATGGTAGATGCCAGGTTATAATCCTGAAAATCTACTGTAAGCTTATATAGCCATGTAATCAGCAGATCCGTACTCCCCGCCTGATAATAATTAAGCGATAGCGGCTCTCCCCTTGTCAGGAAAAAAATAGCATTAAAATTATTAATATTTCCAATAAATTGGGTGATTAAATACGGGGTTGTAATGAACAACATATAAGGCAGTGTTATTTTTATAAACTGCTTTACAGGTCCTGCTCCATCGATTTCGGCAGACTCATATAAATCCCGGGGTATATTCATTAAGATGCCGGAAGTGATTAACATCGTATGAGGAATTCCTACCCAAAGGTTCACCACAATTACGCTGATTCTCGCAAGCGTAGGCGTGCTTAAGAATTTTATCGGGGTGTTGGTCAGATTAAGGACATCCATAAGAATAACATTTAACACACCCTGATCTGCCAAAATCTGCCGCATGAACAACAATGTAACAAAACCCGGCACAGCGATAGAAATAACAAAACATGTACGGAATACAGACTTAAACCTAATCCCTTTTTTATTGATCATCAGTGCAACAATCATACCAAAGATATAATTTAAAAAAGTGGAACACACCGCCCATATCAGTGTCCAGCCAAGTATGCCGGAAAATGTGCGGGATTTCACCGGACTCTGCCAGAATATGTCCTTAAAGTTCTCCAACCCTATCCAGGTAAATAAGTTACCTGGCGACTGATGAAACCGGTCAAAATTGGTAAAGGCAAGACAGATCATGAATACCACTGGAATCACAGTAAATGCCATGACTCCCAGCGCCGGTAAAAAAAGCATGGTAATGTGCAGTCTTTGATTCAGAAAACTTTTTAATTCTTCTTTAAATGACAAGGCCTCTCTTCCGCTTTTAACACGCTGCTCCGTTTGGTATGCTGAATTTATGCTGGATATGTAAAGAACAATGAGCAGGATTACTAGAAAAATGGTGAGAATACTGTAAAGCAGGATTGCCAGCGAATTATCTCCCGGTGTATTGCGATAAATCTGGCTGGCTTCATCCCACACCCTATAAAATTGATTTTCCCCAAGGGTATCGATATGTTGGATATATTGATATCCAAAACCAAAAAAATAGTAAAAGAAGCTTATTTGTGCCGCTAAAAACAATAGTCCTTTTATAATCTGTCCGTGAGCAATATTTCCAAAGCCCATGATCAGAAAGGTCAGCTTAGTCTTCCAACTGCCCTTTACCAGTGCATTACGCAGATTGGAAAATCCTCCTGCTATTGTTCTTCCTGAACTGCGCAATCTTTCTGCCACTTTGGAAGTAATACCTTTGTTTTTTTGCTGTGTACTTGACATAAGAGTTCTCCTCTAATAATAGAAACCCTGAGAAGCAAGCCAGAGAGGCAAGCTTCCAGGGCCTGTGTTTATTCCTTCCTTAATTCATCTCTATCTGTGATACCATGTTATCGAGCAGCTCCTGCAAGGATACAGAATAATCCTTAGCCTCCATCGTAGCACCGAATGCTTCCGTTGGCGTCCAGAAACCACCTAAAACATCGTTTTGAGGAAAAGCAAACTGGCTTTGCAGTGCAAGGGCAGAAATCGCAATATCTTCTTTTATACTCTGGCTTTCTCCTGCTTTAATATTAGAAGGTCCAAGACCTCTTACTTCAAAACGTTTGATCTGATTTTCTTCATTTGTCAGATACTCTGCAAGATCCATCGCTTCTACCGGATATGCGGTAAGGCTGTTGATGCCAATCAGCTTATATCCGCCGAAGGACGCCATCTGTACCTGTTTATCACCGCATGTGAATTCAGGCAGTTTTGTCGCCGCATAGTTTTCTCCCAGAGTTTCCTGCATTGCACTTGCATTCCATGTTCCGGAAACTCCTGCCGCAATGGAAGTTCCCATTCCACCCTGTAAAATGGAATCATCACCTGTAATAAATGCATCATTTGCCGTAAACTCTTTGATTGCTTCCGCTACCTCAAGTCCATTCGCATTGTTGAAATCACATCTTTGTTTGCCATCCTCTATCCACAGCTTACCGCCGTTTCCAAGGAAGAACGATGCGATATACCATCCGTTCGATACGTCCATGAATACCTTTTTGCCTTTTTCATTCGCAACTTCCATCATCTTATTCAGCGATTTTACATCATCTTCACTGAATATACTCTTATCATAGTACATAAAATAGCCATTGTCTGCCGTCATGGGATATGCATATAAGATACCGTCCATACTCGCTGACTCTACCGATCCGGGTACATTGTTGGCAATGATTTCTTCTTTATTTCTGGTAATCTCATACAAGGCCGATGAATTCACCAAGTCTCTTAATTGGTCGTTGGCAATGCTGAATACGTCAGCAGCCGCAGCAGGATCTTCGCTGTATCTTGCGCGGGCATCGCTTTCGCCAACCACACCGAATTCAAATTCATATGTAGTCTCAGGATGTTCAGCCGCAAATGACTGGCACATATCCTGAATCAGCTCCTGGTCATCCTGACCTGCCCATACACGCAGCTTAACCGTACCGCCTGCCGCCGGTGTGCCTTCATCGGCTGTTCCTTCTATCCCCTGCGTTTCACTTACCCCAGCCGTCGGTTTGTTTTCCTGTGTAGTCTGAGAGCATCCCGCCAACAGTGTAATACACATACACAATGTCAGCATTACCGGTATTACCTTTTTCATATTCATTTTCCTCCTTCTGCTATCCCTGTTTCATATTATATTCAATATGTGTTGGGTAACATTTACAATTTTATTTTTAATAATTGTATGGTAACACGTAACACTAACTAATTCAATATATGTTTTAACCTAATTCTATATTTTATATTTGTACATTTCCACAAATAATTTGAATTTTCATTCTATAGAATGAACGATTTTACATTTTAGTATAGAAAGATCTTTTCTATACATCAAAACAGCCCGGAATCACTTCCAGGCTGTTCTTAATGTTTTTATTCCATCTATAATCTGATCTTTATTTAAGGCTGCATATCCTAAAATCACCGTATTGTGTTTATCTTCCGCATCCCCCGATCCCACATAAGCCTCCGATAACCCATATACCTTAATATTTACGGATGCCGCTGCCTCCAACAGCTGTTTCTCACTCCATCCTCTTTTACTTCTAAGCAGGATGTGAAGGCCCGCTCCCTCTCCCGATAGTTCGAACTCTTCTTCCATATCTCTCAACTCATTTAAAAGCAAATCATGCTTTTCCCTGTATATCTTCCTCATTTTATTCAGGTGCCGTTCGAAATGCCCCTTTTCAATGAATTCTCCTAGTATATGCTGATCGATGCGAGATACTGTGGAGGAATAGAAATAGCACTGCTTTTCATATATTTCTAACAATGGCAGGGGGAGTACCATATAGCTGATACGAATGGCTGGCGCAATGGACTTGGAAAAGGTTCCGATATAAATTACCTTTCCGGCCCAGTCCGAAGCCTGTAAGGAGGGCACCGGTTTTCCTTTGAACCGAAACTCACTATCGTAATCATCCTCAATAAGATATCGATTTTCTTTCTCCTCTGCCCATTTGAGAAGCTCCATTCGCCTTCCTATCGGCATAACGATTCCTGTGGGATATTGATGGGAAGGCATTACATAAGCCACATCCGCCCCACTTCTTTTCAATCCATCTACACTCATACCATAAGTATCCAACTCCACAGGGTTAATTTGATAAGCAAAGGAATCGAAGATACGGTAAGCCCTTTTATAGGTAGGGTTTTCCATAGCAATTTTCACATGTCTTCCCAATATTTTCTCTAAGAGCATTAGCAGATAGTCGTTGCCGGCACCTACAATAATCTGCTCCGGCAGACAGTTCACACCTCTGGAGGAATGCAAGTAACGGCTGATAATTTCGCGCAGCTTCAAATCGCCCTTCACAGAACCGGAGGCGAACATTTCACTATTGGCATCCACGAGAATATTTTTTGTTATCCTTTTCCATGTAGCAAAAGGAAAAGCCGTCATATCGATAGCATTCGGAGAAAAATCAATAGAAAACCGGCTTTTTTCAAATCTGTTTCTATGATTTTCCTGTGCCTCCTTCTCCTCTGCCTTCTTTCTGTCTCTTTCTTCCTCCAGATCAAGCAGCCCTTCGATCTCACATACGAAATAGCCGCGATAAGGTCTCGACTCGATATAGCCTTCGGAAACAAGTTGTTCATAGGCCAGGTCGACCGTATTTCTCGATACGGTTAGAAATTCAGCCAAAGAACGTGTAGAGGGAAGCCTCTCACCTTTCAGAAGCTTCCCTTTCCTTATCTCACGCTTAATATGTTCATAAATCTGTTCATAGAGATGCTTAGTGCTCTCCTGATTCAGTTCAATAGTTAAATCGTTCATCGTCTCTATTTCGCCGCATTCTTCACTCTGATTTCCTTGATGATCTGTTCCTTTAAATCGCGCGCCTTATCTTTCATACGCGGATTCACACTAGGAGAAGCGATTACTTGGGAAATGAGCTTCGATGCCACGTCATACTGTTCGAATCTGGTGGCAATCACCGATATAAGATAATCCACCGTAGGCTCATCCATACCGCACATCGGGAAGTTCTCCGATTGTCTTGCCGCCAGGAAGCCATCCAAAGCATTTTTCAAGAATTCCTTTTCCTGAGCATTTACCTTTTTCTTCTCTTCTTCATAATTAGGAGCCTTTTTATCCAGAGCTTCGCCCTTTCCTCTTAAAAGCCATGCAGTTTTCAAACAAATATAGGCCTTTTCGCTCGGCTTTGCCATCTTTACAATCGCATTGGCAAGTGTCAGCTTATAACGCTCCAACGCTTCGTCATAAGTATATATATCCTTCTGTACCGTAATCGGCTTGAATTTACTGGAAATGATTTCCTTAATTCTCTTAGCCTGCGGTGATGTGATAAATTTAAAATATCTGCTGAGCGCCGCATATCCGCAGCTCGGACACATAATAATATCATATTTCAACAGGTCCACATGCTCATACTTAGGACGTAAATCCATATCCGTACCGATTAGCTTCGCTTTACCAATCTTTACAGTTCTGGATTTGAATTCTTTATCACAAATAGGGCAGGTAAATGTTTTGTCGAATAAAAAGTCCTGTTCCTGAATAACCTGCTCTTCTGCCGTCTTCGCTGCCGCTTCCCTTTTCGGCTTTTCATACAAATCCATATTTTCCAGGCCGCTTAGACCAAATTGTTCTAACCCTGATAATAATCCAGACATACTAGACCTCCAATTATTTATACCTTGTCCGCAAGCGGCCACGGTATGTTTTTTGCACACTCGCTTTGCTCGGTGCAGTATAATCCCCTCACTGTTACTACGTATTCTTTTTCCTTGGTTCTTAGTTAATTAGTTTTTAGGTAATGTATAAGAACTCTTTAAAGACACAATTCTGTTAAACACAAGACTATCCGGCTTCGAATCCTTCACATCCGCGCAGAAATACCCCTGACGCACAAATTGAAAACTATCGAGCCCTTTTGCAGACGCCAGCGCCGGTTCTAAATAACATTCCTCTAATACCGTCAATGAATTCGGATTCAGATTCAGACTGCCGTCTTCATTATATACGCCCTTTTCTTCATCGATAATATTTTCGTATAATCTAACCTGTGCCTTTACTGCCTGCTTGGCCGGTACCCAGTGAATCGTTCCCTTTACCTTCCTTCCGGTAAAACCAAGGCCACTTCTCGTCTCAGGATCATAGGTACAATGAACCTCCGTCACTTTACCACTTTCATCCTTCACGAATCCCGTGCAAGTTACAAAATAAGCATTCATCAGACGTACTTCATTGCCCGGATATAAACGGAAGTATTTCTTTGGAGGTTCTTCCATGAAATCTTCTCTATCAATATAAAGTTCCTTTCCAAACGGAACCTCACGCGTTCCCATCGCTTCATTCTCGAGATTATTTGCAATAGTCATCGTCTCTTCTAAATCTTCCGGATAATTATCGATAATCAGCTTCACCGGATCGAGCGCTGCCATCATTCTCGGCCTCTTCATCTTCAAATCTTCTCTGATGCAATATTCGAGCATCGCATAATCCGCAGAGGAATTACTCTTAGAAACACCGCACAAGTCTACAAACATCTTGATGGATTCCGGTGTAAATCCTCTTCTTCGAAGTGCCGCAATAGACACAAGCCTCGGATCATCCCATCCGTCTACAATTCCATCTTCCACTAACTTCTTAATATAACGTTTACCCGTTACCACATTGGTAAGATACATCTTAGCGAATTCGATTTGTTTCGGTGGATTCTCATATTCCAATTCACGCACCACCCAATCATAAAGAGGTCTGTGGTCCTCGAACTCAAGCGTACAAATGGAATGGGTAATACCCTCAATCGCATCTTCAATCGGATGCGCATAGTCATACATCGGATAAATACACCACTGATCGCCGGTATTATGATGGGTCATATGAGCCACACGATAAATAATAGGGTCTCTCATGTTGATATTGGGTGATTTCATATCGATTTTCGCACGAAGCACCTTTTCCCCATCTTTATATACACCATTTCTCATTTCTTCGAACAGTTTCAGGTTCTCTTCCACACTTCTGTCCCTTTTAGGGTCTTCTTTTCCTGACTCCGTTAAGGTTCCCCTGTACTCACGCATCTCCTCTGCCGTTAAATCGGACACATATGCCTTGCCTTTTTTAATCAGCTTCACAGCACCTTCATACATATGCTCGAAATAATCGGAAGCGAAGTACAAACGATCCTCCCAATCTGCTCCCAGCCATGTGATATCCTCTTTGATGGATTCTACGAACTCTATCTTTTCCTTCGTAGGATTCGTATCGTCAAAGCGCATATTGAACTTGCCACCGTACTGCTGTGCCAGACCATAATTCAAAAGAATACTTTTCGCATGTCCGATATGAAGATATCCGTTCGGTTCGGGCGGAAATCTCGTGTGTACCGTATCATATACCCCTTCTGCAAGATCTTTGTCAATAATCTGCTCAATAAAATTTCTGGAGATAATCTCCTTAGCCTCTTCCGGCGCATTTTCAGTTCTTATCGTCTCACTCATCTTCTATTCTCTGCCTATCATCATATTATTTTAATAAAATGATACCAAGGTCAAAAGGTCATGTGTTTCATGCTTGCATGAAAAAACATGACTTTGGGACCCGCAAAACATGAGAAAGTAGCCCAAATAGGGCGGATTTCGAATGTTTTAGGATTGTGAGAGCACAAAGTGCGTAGCAATCCGTAGGTATCATGGGGACAAAATACCTTTTGGCCCCTACATTATAAAATTTTAATTTAGATATAAAAAATTCTAACATCCCTATATTATCACAAAAAAGAGAAATAATAAAGCAATTCTTCAATTGCTCCGCCTTGTAAGGCTTATTATTCCTCTTTTTATAAGTTATATTTAATGTTTGAAGTGTCTCATGCCCGTAAATACCATGGCAATTCCATATTCATCACATTTGTCGATGGACAGTTGATCCCTCATCGCACCGCCCGGCTGAATGATCGCTGTAATGCCAGCCTGGTAGGCAGCCTCTACAATATCATCAAAGGGAAAGAACGCATCGGAAGCTAAAACTGCTCCCTTCGTCGCTTCCGGCCCGATCAGCTCCTCTGCATGCTCGATGCTCTGCTTAGTCGGCCATATACGATTCACCTGACCCGGCCCAATGCCAATGCTCTGCTTATCCTTCACTACTGCAATACCATTGGATTTTACAAACTTCACTACCTTCATTCCAAACTTCATATCTTCTAACTGGCTTTCCGTCGGCTGTGTCTTTGTCACAACTTTAAAGTCTTCTTCTCTGTAAAGCTCGGAGTCGATCGTCTGAATGATAAGGCCTCCATTCACCTTCTTCATATCGTACGCATTCGCATTCTGAGGCACTTCGATGTCTTCCAATTCCAACACCCTTATATTTTTCTTGGAACAGAGTACTTCAAGCGCTTCCTTTTCGTAAGAGGGAGCTACTACTACCTCCAGAAAAATCCCGTTCATTTCTTCTGCCATCTTCTTCGTCACTTCTCTGTTACATACAACAATGCCTCCGTAAATGGAGGTCTTATCCGAATGATAAGCAGCGACCCAAGCATCATAAATATTGTCCCGGCTTGACACTCCGCAAGGGTTACCATGCTTACAGCCCACTACAGTAGGTTCTGTGAATTCCTTTAAAAGTTCAAGAGCCCCATTGGTATCGTTAATATTATTAAAGGAAAGCTCCTTCCCGTTATATTGCTTTGCATCCACAAGAGAACCTTTCTTTTTACCGATCTCACGATAAAAAGCTGCTTTCTGGTGAGGATTTTCTCCATAGCGCATCTCCTGTACCTTTTCAAAGGTCATAGTGAGTGTATCCGGGAATTCATGATCATTCCTCTCCTTTTTCAGATAATCGGCAATCATCGTGTCATAATTGGACGTATGCATAAACACTTTTTGCATTAAACGGAACTTCGTATCAAGAGATACCTGTCCATTTTCCTTCAGTTCTAAAAGCACTGCTCCATAATCGTCGGGATCGGTGATTACTGCTACATCCTGATAATTCTTAGCTGCGCTCCGAAGCATAGTAGGCCCACCGATATCGATATTTTCTACCGCTTCCGCCCTCGTTACTCCATCCTTTAATATCGTCGCCTTAAAAGGATAAAGATTCACTACAACAATATCGATCGTCTCCACCTTAAGCTCCTCAAGCTGCTTCATATGTTCCGGATTAGAACGCATAGCCAAAAGCCCTGCATGTACTGCCGGATGAAGTGTCTTCACCCTTCCGTCTAAACATTCCGGGAAACCGGTAATTTCAGAGATCTCTACTGCAGGCACTCCCTCTTCCTTCAATTTGGAATAAGTTCCTCCTGTAGAAATAATCTGAACCCCCATACCTGCGAGTTCCTTGGCGAATTCCACAATCCCCGTCTTGTCTGAAACACTGATTAATGCTCTCATCACTTCTCCTCCTACTCAGTCACTTTTATATACTTTTTCTCAAATTCCGCTTTTTCCATCGGCTTGTCGAAATAATATCCTTGTACAAGACGTACCTTCATTCCTTCCAATACCTTATACTGTTCCTTCGTCTCGATTCCCTCTACACAAATAGCCACATCGATTGCATCTGCAAGCTCCGCCACCATTCGAATAAATGATTGGGAATAGGCATCCCCGGCCAAATCCTTGACAAAGCTCTGATCCACCTTAATCACATCGAAAGGAATCTCTCTAATATGGCTTAAGGAGGAATAACCTGTTCCAAAATCATCGAGGGCAATTCGCACACCGAGTGTCTTAATCTTAGCAAGAATCGATTTCATGCGCTCCATATCATTAATAGCAAGGCTTTCTGTCACCTCTAACGTTAAATTTCTCGGATTAATTCCGGTACTTTTCAATGTGTGGGACACAATATCCACAATATCAGCCTGCAGAAGCTGTACCACTGACAAGTTTACATTCACCTTATAATTGGGATAACCGTTATCGTTCCATTGCTTGCAGTAAATACAAGCTTCTTTCAACACATGATTGCCAATGGGATTAATAAGCCCCAGATATTCCGCAAGAGGGATGAACTCAGCCGGCGTAACGAAGCCCAGCTCCGCGCTGTTCCATCGAATCAGCGCTTCTGCTCCCGTACATGGCGTTCCCGGCAATTGAATATCGATAATCGGCTGAAAATAAACTTCGAACTCCTTATATCCCGATGTGGCCGCATCTCGCATGCTCTTCTCCATATCGAGGCGCCTGTTCGAAGATGAGTCTATCTTATCAGAATAAACAGCAGTACAATTCTTCCCCAGTTTCTTAGCCTCATACATAGAGATATCGGCTTTCTTAATGAGTTCATGAACGCTTTCCCTCTCATCGGGAAAGTCCACGATTCCCATACTCATCGTACAATAGTAGTCTGCATCCTTCAGAAACCACGGTTTAGCAAATATCTGCTTGATGTCGGTAATAATCTGTTCGAAACGTTCATAGTGCTGAGGAGGAATGATAATGATGAATTCGTCCCCACCCACCCGGTAGCAGGAATTCTCGATTTCCTCCACACGCTGCAAACTATGAGAAATCGATTTAAGCAAAGTATCTCCATACTGATGCCCTAAACCATCGTTAATATGCTTAAAGTCATCCAAGTCGAGGTAAAGCAGCGCTCCTCTCGTTCCTTCCTTCTTCGCCTCATCAATATATCTTGCCAAATCCCTCTCGCAACAAAGGCGATTGTAAAGGCCTGTCAGGAAATCTGTGTACGCTTGCTGCTCTATCTTCTTTTGATAAACCTTTTTCTCCGTAATATCATAGATAGCAAAAAGGGTAACGGGTCTTCCATCCACCCATGTGATATAAGTATAGTACAGGTCATACCAGCGTTCCCGCTCCTCGTGGTAAATCTCTTGCTTACCTCTTCGATTCCCGTCAATTAAATCTCGTTCAAATAAGTTACCAAGTGTTTTATTCTTCACTTCCTTTGACAAGTTATTGCGCAGGCTTCGATTCGCAAAAAGTACCTCTCCTGTCTGCATATCCCTCACATAAATGGCACTTCCTACATTATCCAAAATCGTTTCCAGTGATGCATAGGAACTCGCCAGCGAATTCTTCTGGATACGCTTCGTGATGATACTTTGCAGAATCTTGGTCGTATCGTTGAGAAACTTTACTTCCTCAATCATCCACTGTCTGTCCTTCTCACATTCTCCAAAACAGCCATATAGATTCACTGCTCCATTAATGATCAACGGTATAATAACCAAAGCCTTCGCCTCGAATATCTGCAGTCTCTCCCTTTGTATTTCATCCAGCATGGCATCGGAAGAAAGCACGATTACTTTGTCCGTTCTAAGCGCCTCTGTACATGGTAAATCTTTCGTTTTATCGAACTTCGATACAACCCCTTGATTGCACCATTCTGCTGCAATATCCATCAACTTGCCATCCTTATGGATACGACAAAGGACAGCCGTGCTCACATTGAGATAGCTTCCCAATATACGAAGTACGTCTGTCATAATAGTCTCAATAGCATCATCGCTTTCCAAAAGCTGCACCACATCAGCAATCGCCTCGTTGCGCTTTAACGAAGCGCTCATCTCATACTCCGAATAACGGCTTCTTCTCGATTCCGCCTCTGCATCCAGCATTAAATTGCGATTTTCCAAAAGAGTATACACAGTATCTCTTAGTAAATCCAGCACATGATAAAATTCCTTTTCCGTCACTTCATAGGAAAAGTTCTCAAATGACGGATTTTGATATTCCCCATCTTCTTCATCTGCATCCGTAAAAATACCGCAAACTATCCAAACTGCAACTGCCTTACCCCGAAGCGAAATCGAAAGAGCTGCAAGGCACAGATTGGGAACGGCAGTCCTCTCCACCGCCTGTTCCTCCAACCCGTCCACCGTTACCCTCTTATAAATACTTCGGAACATTTCTTTAGAAATTGCTTGCCTAATCTGTTCCGTCTCCACATCTTTCCCGGACATTTCTGTAAGCGGTTTACCGTCTGCGTCAAGGCAATAAGCATATACATTCGTTGCATCGCAAAACTTGTCCTGCCACTTTTTCAAGGCAGCCTTATCCATTAGGTTCTGCACATGTTACCTCCCAAACCCTTATACGTTCTCTCCTCTATTCGTTCACGCTATAATTGGGTGCTTCTTTCGTAATGTGAATATCGTGTGGATGGCTTTCCTTTAATGATGCCGCAGAAATTTTAATAAATCTTCCGTTCTGTCTCAAATCTTCTATACCGGGAGCTCCACAATATCCCATACCGGAACGAAGACCGCCCAACAATTGGAATACCGTATCTTCCACTGTCCCTTTATAAGCAACCCTTCCCTCTACTCCTTCCGGAACAAGCTTCTTGGCATCCGCCTGGAAATAACGGTCTTTGCTTCCATTTTCCATAGCCGCAATGGAGCCCATGCCGCGATATACCTTATATTTTCTTCCCTGGAACAATTCAAAAGTTCCGGGACTCTCATCACAACCTGCAAAAATACTTCCCATCATACAGACACTACCACCCGCTGCAATCGCTTTTGTCATATCTCCCGAGTATTTGATACCGCCATCCGCAATAATCGGAATGCCATACTCTCTTGCCACCGCATAGGAATCCATGATCGCTGTAATCTGGGGTACGCCGATACCTGCCACCACTCGGGTCGTACAGATAGAACCGGGGCCGATACCGACCTTCACGCCATCCGCTCCAGCTTCAATCAGTGCTCTCGTACCCTCTCCTGTTGCTACGTTACCGGCAATAACCTGCAGTTCGGGATACTTTTCTTTGATCATTCGTAAGCTATGAAGTACATTCTCGGAATGTCCATGGGCGGAATCAAGAACGATAACGTCTACCTTTGCATCCGCAAGGGCACCGACACGATCCAACACATTAGCAGTAATTCCTACACCCGCACCACATAAGAGCCTTCCCTGCTCATCTTTGGCAGAAAGTGGATATTTAATCGTTTTTTCAATATCCTTTATTGTAATAAGACCGACTAAATTATAATTATCATCTACAATAGGAAGCTTTTCTTTTCTCGCTTTTGCAAGAATCTGCTTCGCTTCTTCTAACGTTATGCCTTCCCGTGCTGTGATCAACTCTTGAGAAGTCATAGATTCTTTAATTTTCTTTGTGAAATCTGTTTCGAATTTTAAGTCACGATTCGTGATGATACCTACTAACCGTTTTCCTTCGGTAATCGGCACACCCGATATTCTGAACTTGGCCATCAATGCATCTGCATCTGCCAATGTATGATCTGGAGTTAATGAAAAAGGATCCGTGATAACGCCGTTCTCAGAACGCTTTACCTTATCTACTTCTTCTGCCTGTTCTTCGATGGACATGTTTTTGTGAATAATACCGATACCACCCTGTCTTGCCATGGCAATTGCCATGCGATGCTCAGTAACCGTATCCATTCCAGCACTCATCATCGGAATGTTAAGTCTAATTTTTTTTGTAAGCCATGTTGTTAAGTCGATTTGATTGGGAATTACTTGAGAATAACTCGGCACAAGCAGAACGTCATCAAACGTAATTCCTTCTCCAATGATCTGACCCATCTTTCTTCCTCCTGTTCGTTATCTATATAATGAATGATGTAAGTTTGAAAAAGTTTATCAAACTTACATCATTATGTCAATCGGTAAATATTTTTCTCGGTGCGACATTTTTAAGCGCTTTTACCATCTCTGCGCTCGGCTCTAAAATAATTTTCTGTCCCCCTTCATAGTACATCACATATCTTTGTTCCGGCTGCTTCACTTCACCGGAACTATAATCGTAGGTCTTCACCGTACGATTCTTATAATCGCCAAGATGATAGGAATTCATAGGTGCAAAAATCTCCAGGCGTTGTACATCATATTTGGCAACTCTCTTTCTACGGGTCTTAGCCATTACCTTGTCCACGGTAATTTCTTTATCCAAATACAGATATTCATATTCCAAATCCGAATTCAAATAAATGAAGTAAGCAGCCACGCCTACTAATGCACCGATAATGAGTGCAGGCCAAAGAACAAGCCCTGCCAATAGAAAAACAACCGCAAGCATAATCGACACAGTTTTAAGAAGTATCATAGCCGTACCGGCCTTTTTCTTCACAAGACATTCCACATATGTTTCACTAATCATATTATTACCATCCTCTTCATATATTATGAGCTGTTCATGAACTCATATATTGTTCATTTATAGTAAACAGTTCAGATACCTTCACTGTTACATGCAAAAATCCATGAGAATCGCCTACGGCGATGGGATTTTTGCCAGCAGCATTTACGTTTTCTTACGGTCAGCGCAGCAAATGCGCAGACCTGTCTGAACTGTTACCTTTATAACCATATTTCTTCCTGAACTTAGATACCTCATGTGTAATACTTATCCTCATTTGGAAAAATATAATTCTTTTGACTTTAATCATATTACAAAAACTATAAAGTTTCAAGGGATGTACTTCTTGAATTTCCATATTTTTATCCACAGCTTCATATAATGATAAGCTTCGGGTGTCATAAGACTTCTCAATCAATATATTTCATCAATTTGCACACTTATTATTCATCCGATAGATAAAAGCCATCTCTCAACTCGTCACCCACTACAATATCTTCCAGCATACTTTCATCGTTCAAGTAAGGAAAGACATAATATCCGCACACGATAGCTCCGCCTTCTTCCCGTATGTAAAAAGTGATTCCGTCTTTTTCTACCGGTACCATTTCATATTTTTCATAATCTGCCTGCCGAATCAAATAAAAAGGAACATTCTGTTTCAGATAGCCCAAGGTACGTAAACCATAAAACCCTGTGAACATCCCCAGAATGACGGATGATAAAATTACGGCTCCCTTTATCATGATCCCCGCGCTCTTTAGTTTTCCTCCTCCGATTTCTTCCACATACCATACCGGAATTACCGCTAAGACAAACAGTAAAAAAGCCCAACAATACCTTACCTGCGGCAAGGTGAACAACCAATATATTAGTCCAAGATAAACTGTGAACCTTGTGAGGAGCATACAAATATCAATTTTACTTCTCTTTATCAATCTTATGAACAAATAAAACAGATCAAACATAATAAGTATTAACACACCGATATATAAAATCTGATGACTGATAGACCCATTTAAAAACCATCTTGGAATCCATGCGATTCCATCGCCTATTACTTCTCCCATAGGTGCATCAATATTTCGCACATCATAGATCATACTATCTACCGCATGTATGAGAATATCTTTTTCGACCTTCCATTTCACCGGAAATAAATCTATTTTACCCGCTAAAAAGACCAAGTAACCGGAAGTTCGAATATTAGTAAGAAAAAAAGGAACTATTATTGCAATGCCTGTTATAAGATAGCCCGCAATTTTCTTCCATTCTTTCTCTTTAATAAGCAGATAGGCAGGATACAGAGTCAATAACATGACAAATACAACCGAAGTTTTTATTACGGTTGCATAAACACCTAGTAAACATAAAAAACCATAAGAAAATATATCCTCTTTTCCGGGTTTTTGACCATGCTCTCTTTGCTCTTCCAAAAGTCCAATCCATTCAGCAAAAATAAAGAGCACTAAACAATTTGGCAGTGTATCAGTATAAGGATCTGCATAAAAAGCAGTTATAATAATCGCATACACCATTTCGGCAATCGCAAGAGCATCTGCAGTATGATACCTATGTTTCTTCCATCCTGCAAGCCGGCAGAGACTATGGAGCATAAGCAGACAAGCAAAGTAGCCCCCGGTCGCATGCATAGATTGTCCAAAGATAAACCTCATACTAAACAATGCATCGAAATAATGTTGCGCACTATTAAACCCAAGAGGAATGAAGAGATTAGCCACCCCTTTCACACTCCCATACTCTTCAATCCATCTGATTGTCTGTGCATGATACCAGCCGGTGTCTAACATTTTGGTCTGCCCTGCCGATAGTAATGCGGCAATCATTACCCCGCCTATGACGAGTACCGACAGAAATACTTTTCCACGCCGTTCCAAACATTCCATTGTCTTAATTCCAAACACTCTTATTCTTTCTGCCAGACTTCTTTTGGCAAGCAGAAGATAGAGCAGGCAAAAGATTATCGGCAGGATATTTGCCCACATATTCACACCTGAGAACACGCTGAAAATCTGGGCATAAAGCGTGGTTACTGTAATTCCGGTAAACAGAACAGAAAACAGATTCGGTTCCTTTTTCGACCCAAACGCCTTTATCAATAGATTCATACAAGCGCTTCCCGCCAAATAAATGATGCAGGTAATATAAAACCAATTCATTAGTACCATAATCATATTATTTATTCCCCTCATATTTTTATTTGTTCTCTCTTAAAGTTATAGTTACATCGTATCATTCCTTCTTTTAACAAATTATAGCATCACCCCATTCATGCCACAATAAAAATGTATGTTTGAGCTCCCCGTTTTCCTTTTAGAAATTATTTATTCTTTTTTCATAATAATATTATCTAAGTCACATTGACACTCCTTTTATGAAAGGCTATCATTAAAAAGTCAGTAATTTATTTATAAATACTGAAATACGAAGAAATGAGGATTGTATTATGTCTAAGCATGAAAATATTCATGAGGAGATCAGGGAACAGCAGAAGAAATTGAAGGATAGGACTTTTCGGGAAAAATTAAGTTATTTCTGGGATTATTATAAAGTGCATACCATTGTTACTATTCTGGTAGTTATCGTTGGCAGCATCTTTATCCGCGATGCTCTAAATGCCAAAGAGCAGGCCTTCTCTGCCATTATGCTTAACTCCTACGGCCATGAGTATCAGGAAATGTTCCAAAATGACTTTGCGGAATATGCAGATATTGATTTGAACGTTTACGACTGTGTGATTGATACTTCTTCCACTCTTTCTTATGAATCTATGTCACAGATGGATATGGCAGTCTCTCAGAAAATTACGGCTATGTCACAAACTGAAGGTATTGATGTTATGGTAAGTGACAATGCTCCCTTTGCTAACTTCTCTTCCGGCATGATGTTTGTCGATTTGAGAGAGGAATTAAGTACGGCAGAATACGAAAAGTACGAGCCTTACTTCTATTATATCGATGCCGCCCTTATAGGTGTTGAGAAAGAGCTTGTATACGATGAAGAAGGTATGCCTGTCATTGTCGATGAAAGCATCGACCACTCCGACCCTTCCACTATGGCTGACCCGATGCCTGTCGGAATCTATCTTACCGATTCCGCCAAACTGAAGGAATGGCATTGTTATGAAGGATTTGAGGAATCACCGATTTTTGGTTTTGTTTTTTCCTCGGGACAGAAGGAAAAAGGACATTTGTTCCTGGAGTATTTGATGGAATAGTGTTGGACATGGGACGCTGCCCGTCGTAGCAACAGAAGTAGTTGCCGCCATGGGACGCTGCCCGTCGTAGCAACAGAAGTAGTTGCCGCCATGGGACGCTGCCCGTCGTAGCAACAGAAGTACCCCGCACACCGGAAAAAAGACAAAATGAAGGGTGTCCGCGGAAGTCAGACTTTGCAAGTCTGTCTTCTTTGCGGACACTCTTCTTTATTTTGTTTTTTTAACGGTGCACTGTGGGTATTTCTGTTGCTTCGATGGGCGGCTGTATTATGGCTGCGGTAGGAAGGGCGCGACTGCACTGGTGCGTTTATGTATGGGAGGATGATGAACGGATTGGAATACGGAGAAATTTTTATTTTTGCCTTGTATTCATGGATTGGTGTGCTATAATGCTTTTTAATATAATGGATAATAATTTTTTATTAGGGGGGAAGGTTGATGGAGCATAAGGGAACAGTTATGATTGAGACGGATAGGTTATTGCTCCGTAGGTTTGAAGAAGCGGATATTGAAGCCGCCTTTCGGAATTGGACGAGCGATGAAAAAGTTACGAAATTTCTAAGATGGCCTACGCATAAATCTGTCAAGACGAGTGAAGAAATTTTAAAAGGATGGATATGTTACTGCATTGGAAGCAAATGGTGGCATCAGGGTATCGTGAGCGAGGCCTTCACAGGGATCATTCCTTTCCTTTTCAACGACATAAAAGTAAACCGCATCGAGTCCCAACACGACCCCAATAATCCTAACTCCGGTAAAGTTATGCTAAAATGCGGTCTAACATACGAAGGAACCTTGCGCCAAGCCGACTTCAGTAACCAAGGCATCGTGGACGCCTCCATCTACAGCCTCCTGTCCCACGAATATATACCAACCAGCCACACCTAGGGTTCTTCCTTTTTCACAATCAGAAAACCAACAGGTCACAGGCATAAAACAATACCCACAGTGCACCGTTAAAAAGACAAAATAAAAAAGTGTCCGTACAGAAGACAGACTTGCAAAGTCTGACTTATACGGACACCCTTTATTTTGTCTTTTTCCGGTGTGCGGGGTATTATTTTATGCACGGGACCTGCTGGTTTTCGTCCCCCTCTTATTACAACTGAACTTCCACAAAAATATTGTAAATCGCCCGAATCGCACTCTCAAAATCATCATCGGAAACGCCAATGATAATATTAAGCTCACTGGATCCCTGGTCGATCATCTTCACGTTTACATTCGCATGTGCCAACGCCGAGAAGATTCTTCCCGCAGTTCCGCGAGTGGACTTCATTCCACGTCCTACTACTGCAATCATTGCCAAATCCGACTCGATATCGATAATGTCCGGATTCGCCATGCGATGGATTGCCGATACTACCTTTTGTTCTTTATCGATGAATTCATCCTGATGAACGAATACTGTCATCGTATCGATACCGGAGGGTACGTGTTCGAAAGAAATTCCATAGTCCTCAAATGCCTGAAGAACTTTTCTCCCAAATCCAATTTCTGCATTCATCATATCTTTTTCGATATTCACCGCGCAGAAACCTTTCTTACCGGCGATTCCCGTAATGACATATTTCGATTTCTGACAGGTGCTCTCCACAATCCAGGTTCCCTCATCCTCAGGCGCATTGGTATTGCGAATATTAATGGGAATTCCTTCCCTTCTTACCGGGAAGATCGCTTCCTCGTGTAGTACCGTAGCACCCATATAGGAAAGTTCTCTCAACTCACGGTAAGTAATCGTATCGATGCCCATAGGTTTATCGATAATTCTCGGATCAGCTACTAGGAATCCTGATACGTCCGTCCAATTTTCATAGGCCGATGCCTTTACCGCTCTTGCAACAATCGATCCTGTGATATCAGAACCGCCTCTGGAGAAAGTTTTAACGCTTCCATCCTCATAAGCTCCGTAAAATCCCGGAATTACTGCTCTTTCTATCTTACTTAAACGCTCTGAAAGCACTGTGTTCGTTTTCTCCGCGTCGAACTCACCATTGCCATTGAAGAAAATGACCGTTGCCGCGTCTACGAATTCATAACCGAGATAAGCAGCCATAATAATACCATTTAAATATTCACCTCTGGAGGCTGCATAATTATCGCCTGCTTTTTCTTTGAAGTTCTTCTCAATCGTCTTGAACTCTTCATCTAAGGATAAATCCAGATTAAGCCCATCGATAATTTCATCATAGCGCGCCTGTATCGCTTTGATAAGAGGTTTAAAATCTGCCCCTGCTTCCGATGCCGCATAGCAGGCATAGAGCATATCCGTTACCTTCGTATCCTTCGAATCGCGTTTGCCGGGTGCTGAAGGTATCACATACTTTCTCTCACTATCCGAATGGATGATCTTTCCTACCTTCATAAACTGCTCAGCACTCGCTAAAGAACTTCCGCCAAACTTCACTACTTTTTTCATTTCTTTGTCTCCTCGTTCTATGTTTTTCGTAAAGCGTATCTTTCTCTTATCGTCTAAAAAGGTAATCGATCAATTCATGCCCTTTTGCAACATAATTACCACTCTTTTTCGCTTCTGCTTCGTTATAACCCCATCCCTCACTGCGCGGTGCCGTACTGTCATACAGAAGATAGGGGACGCTCTCAGATGTATGGGTTCTGATGCGAATCGGCGTCGGATGATCCGGCAATATAAGAAGTCGGTAATCGCTTCCTTCTTCATCCAATGTCTTCGTCAGAGGCCGTAACACTCTCTCATCCAGATATTCAATCGCTTGAACCTTTCGCTCCACGCTTCCCTGATGTCCCATTTCGTCCGGCGCTTCGATATGTATATAAACGAAATCATATCCGTCCTCTAAAATGGATTTTAGTGCGGCCTGTGTCTTCCCTTCGTAGTTCGTATGCAAACCTCCGTTTGCTCCCTCTACAACGCTGACTCCCATCTTCGCACCTACCGCAATTCCTTTTAACAAGTCTACCGCTGAGACCATCATTCCTTTTTTCCCAGTCTTTTCTTCAAAAGAAGATAGCATGGGTTTCGTTCCGGCTCCCCAGAACCAACAGCAGTTAGCCGGATTCAATCCTTGCTTCTTTCTCTCTATATTGATAGGATGATTGACAAGAACCTCATAACTTTTCTCCATCATATCCCGCAGTGCCTTATCCTTCGGCAAATATTGCCCGATAACTTGTGTCAGTACATCGTGAGGGGGTGTTAGTTCCACCACGTCTCCTTTATCCCAGATGAGGCAATGACGATAACTCGTTCCTACATAGAATCGATACGGTTCTGTTTCCAATTCTTTTCTTACTGCTTCCAATAAGACCGCACAGTCTTGTGTACTGATCTCACTGGAACTATGGTCGATAATCGTCCGTTCTTCAAAGGGAACATCCTCTTCCGATATCGTCACAATATTACAGCGAAGGGCGATATCCGTATCCTTCATAGGCACGCCGATACTAAGAGCTTCCAGCGGCGAACGTCCTGAGTAATACACTTGCGGATCATAACCTAACACAGATAGATTAGCTGTATCGGAACCCGGACTCATTCCCTCTGGTATTGTATGCACCATTCCTATTTCTGACCGCTTGCTGAGGCTATCCATAACAGGTGTCTTAGCGTGAGCAAGGGGTGTCTCATTCCCTAATGCCTCTATCGGTTCATCCGCCATACCATCGCCTAGTACGATAATATATTTCATATCCCGCTTCCTCTTTTCTTGGTAACTGTTCAGTACCTTCACAATTACAAAAGCAAAGATTGCTTTCCCATGTATTCTTACGATCAGCGCAGTAAATGCGCAGACCTGCTGAATAGTTACTTAAATTATTCTAACGTTCAATACGAATTCGATTCAATACACAACCTAACTGCTGCGCTTTCTCCTTGAATTCTCCTTCTGTCATTTCATCGGTAACAAAAGCATATTCCCCTGCCACATCCGCTTCCACCACTTCCATGGATGAGAACACTTCAAGCGCTTTTCCTTCAAACTCTGCTTTTGTACGGACGAAGAAGCGATGCTTAACCTGATCGATATCGGTGAATTCTATGCTCTCCGTATCCCAGAAGCACATAATCGTTCTGCCCACATGTCTCGCACAATCCACTACATCGGATACTACCGCACTGGCTGTAGGAAGCTTTCCGGCGCCTCTGCCATAATACATAGAATCTCCCAGCATATTTCCATGTACGAATACCGCATTGAACACATCATTTACACTATATAACGGATGATCTACAGAAATCATAAACGGAGCTACCATCGCATAGAATTCGCCTTCCGTTTCCCGGCTGAGAGCGAGCAGCTTAATAGAACGCCCCATCGCCTTGGCATATATGAAATCCGTAGCGGTTATTTTCGTGATACCTTCTGTATATATTTCCTCATATCTGACATTCTTCCCTGTCATGAGAGACGATAAAATTGCAATCTTACGACATGCATCATATCCCTCTACATCGGCTTCCGGATTGCGCTCCGCATACCCCTTTTCCTGTGCTTCTTTTAATACATCTTCAAAGTCCGCACCCTCTGCCGCCATCTTGGATAAAATATAGTTCGTCGTACCATTTAAGATACCGGTAATCGCATCGATCTTCTCTGCCGTCAGCGAATAATTCATAGGACGGATAATCGGAATACCTCCACCCACACTGGCCTCAAATAAATAGTTGCAATTATTCTCCTTCGCCAGACGGATCAATTCAGGCCCATGGTTAGCCACCAGTTCTTTATTCGAGGTACAGACACTTTTACCGCTTGTCAGTGCTCTTTTGGAAAAGGTATAGGCCGGTTCAATTCCGCCCATCGTTTCGCAAATAACATTTACTTCCGGATCATTTAAAATAATATCTACATCGTGTACGACCTTATTCTCATAAGGATCTCCCGGAAAGTCCCTTAAATCGAGAATATACTTGATATTCAGCTTTTCTCCTGCCTTTTTACTGATCTCTTCCTTATTCTTCTCAATAACTTCCACCACACCGCTGCCTACCGTACCATATCCCAAAACTGCTACATTTATCATTTGATCTCCTCCGCTCCGTCCGCCTTTGGACTTTTATTCTTTCGCCAATATTTTGACGTAATGAACTCCCTGCTTTTTCTCGAGTGATTCGAGCATCTCCGACACATCCTCTGTCGTCGGGAGCACCTGTACGCTGATGCTTAGCGAAGCCACCCCATTGATAGGAATACTCTGATGAATCGTAAGTATATTGGCCTTAAAATCTGCAATTACCTTCAGTACATCCGACAAAAGTCCCGGTTCGTCATCCATCTGAAAGGTAAGTGTAATCGTCGTTCCCTGTGCATTATCGTGAAACTGAAAGATATCATCCTTATATTTATAAAAAGAGCTTCTGCTGATGCCTACCCGTTCCGTGGCTTCATGCACACTCTGCACCTTTCCAGTCTCTAAAAGGCGCTTCGCTTCTACGACCTTTAACAGCACTTCTGGAATCGCCTTCTTCTTTACAACAAAATATCCATTCGCTGTATCCATGCAAACACCTTTCATCCTTCGTCGTTAACTGTTCACCCACTACGGACACTTGTGTGTCGATGAAAGATATTGTAGCATAATATACAAAACGTGGCAACAAAAAATGTAAACTTTTCTTAAAATACTTTTTCACTTTACTGTAACAAGGTATTTTCTATTACATAAAAAAGCCATAGGTTCCAAATCCTACGGCAAATTAAAAATATCAAATTATCAAATTCATTCAGAAAAATCACTCACAGCTATTATTATAGCACAATCCCCTCATACCGGCACTTACCGTATCGTAAGTACATTCAGAGGATACAACCACAAGATAATCGCCAGGTTTAATTTCCGTATTGCCATTAGGTATAATGTCTATATCTCCTCTATGTATACCAACGATTAATATCCCTCGCGGCCACTCGACTGCATTGATGTGTTTTCCCGCAACCATACTTCCTATTTCAACGGGAATCTCAACAAGGCTGCCGGCTTTATCATTTTTTATGATTTCTCCATGGGCTTTTTCAAGGCGCCGAAGCAGCGCTTCATAGATCGGAGTTACCTTCACGCTATCAGACAAAAATAACGCGATAAAGGAACAAGCCGCCACAGGCAACAAGTGCGTAAGGGCTCCTGTCATCTCAGTCGCCAACAGAATACTTGTCACGGGAGCTTTTACCGCACCCGACAGCACTCCCACCATACCGCATATGACAAATTCAGGTATATATACCGACGGAAGTCCAAAACTCATGGCAATCAACCCGACCAAGCCACCTGACAATGCGCCCACAGACAAAATCGGCATAAATATTCCGCCGGGCGCACCACTGCCGAAGCATATGCACGTAAATAATAACTTTACTACAAGATAACCAAGCAATATGGACACACCGCTATCTGCCGTTCCTGCCAATTCCACTAAATTGGCGCCTCCGCCCAGAATCTGAGGCAGAAAAAGTCCGCATGGCAATGCAATGACCAATGCAATAACCGGGCGTACGAACCAAGGAAGCTTACTATATGCCGTTTGAAAGCCGAGTAAGGCTTTATTCATTAATGCGCCAATGATACCGGAAACAATTCCCAATGGCAAAAGCCAGGCATAATGACCAATGGGTAACGGCGGGGCCTCTGCAAAATCAAAAACCGGTTTCAGTCCAAAAAAAGATTTAGATACGACATCGGCTGTTAACGCCGCCACTGTAGCAGCGATGAGCACTAATCCCGAAAAACTTCTATGTACTTCTTCAAGCGCAAAAACAATACCTGAAAGCGGCGCATTAAAAGCTGCGGATAAGCCGGCTGCCGCCCCTCCTGTCATAAGATAGTTTTCTTCCAGCTTATTTTTGGTTATCTTCTTCGCCAAAGCCTGACCGCCCGACGCTCCTATTTGTATGGAAGGGCCCTCCCTACCGAGAGAAAGGCCGAATACAGATGCTATCATTCCCGCAGTGAACCTAACGAAAAGAACTGTATACCATTTAATTCTGAATCCATAGATTAGCTGTCCTTCTACCTGTGGAATCCCGCTTCCTGATGCCATAGGTTCAAGCTTAATCAACCATGCGATAAGCAATCCTGCTCCAACGGCCAGAAAAGCCCATGGCAAAATCATAAGCGGATTCATTTTAAGAAAAGCATATATTTTTACCGCTTCCTCCGTTCCGTATTCAATTCCCAGCCGATACAGAACTACCAAAAGGCCAACAAACACACCCGTCAAAATACCCTTTAGCACAAGATGCCACTTCATCTGATTTAATTCAGACAGTATTTTATAAATTCTAGATTTATTGTTGTTTTCCAACCGCTTCACCCACTCATTTTCGAAACATTCTATTACATTTTTATTGAACTGATGCCTTATCCGTTAGATACCGAATCCGCGATGGCCAGAGCCAACTTCTCGAGCTCAGGATATTGTTCCTTTTTCAAGGCTGATTTAATCTCCAAGGTCTCTCCAATAGGAGTCATATTCTTCATCTCTGCCAACATCCCTGACATAATCTTACCGGCTGCCGGTGACCATGAGCCATTTCCAATCACGCTAAATGTCCTATTTTGTACATTCAAAGCTGCCAAGTCGCGAATCACTGCCTCCATACCGCCATAGAGCTTCAGATTATAGGTAGGAGATGCGAACACTAAATGGCTGAAACGAAAGGAATCCGCTACTATCTCAGAAAAATGTGTCTTGGATACATCATACATCCTTATATTCTTAACGCCGCTCTGCGCCAGAAGGTTGGACAAAAGCTGTACTGCATTCTCCGTATTACCATACATGGACGCGTAAGCGATCATCACACCCTTTTCCTCCGGCAGATAAGCACTCCAAAGCTTATACTTATCCAACAGCATATCCTTATCATCCCCGCGGAGAACCGGACCGTGCAATGGACAAATCATCTGAATATCCATATCCGCCACTTTCTTCATCGCCGCCTGTACTTGCATACCGTACTTCCCTACGATATTGGCATAATATCTTCTCGTTTCCTTCAGATAAAGTTCCTCATAATCAGCTTCATCACTGAAGATATTCCCCTTATATGTACCAAAGGTACCGAATGCATCCGCTGAAAACAATACCTTATCATGTACATCGTATGTGAACATGACCTCCGGCCAATGAACCATAGGCGTGAAAACAAATCGCAGCTCGTGTTTTCCCAGGCTAAGGCTGCCTCCATCTTTTACTTCCAGCGTACGGCCGGAAATATCGATATCATAAAACTGCTCGATCATCTGAAATGTCTTCTTATTCCCTACGATTTTAACTTCCGGAAATAAGCGGCATATCTCATCAATATTCGCACAATGATCCGGCTCCATATGATTAATAATGAGATAGTCCAGAGAACGGCCATTTAAGGATGCCTTAATATTCTCGACAAACCGTCTTCCTACCGCCTCATCCACTGTATCGATCACTGCTGTTTTTTCATCTGAAATCAAAAAAGAATTATAACTCACCCCATTGTCCAGCGGGAACATATTTTCAAATAACGCCAGACGAACATCACTGCCCCCTACCCAAACAATATCCGGCGTAATATTTCTTATCACTTCCATTTTCTATCCATACTCCTTTCCAAGTCCTGATATTTTGTAACTCCGTTCTCTATTATAACATTCTTCGCACGCAGTGCAAGTTCAACTTCGTATACCTTGTCCGCAAGCGGACAAGGTATAATATTTTAACTATATTATACTGCGCCGAGCAAAGCGAGTGTGCAAAAAACATACCATGGCCGCTTGCGGCCATGATATACAATTTACAACATTTCCAATAAGCTCAGTATGTTTTTATTGAAAGATTTTAAATTTTGACATAATATGATACCAGGGTCAAAAGGTCATGGGTTTCATGCTTGCATGAAAAAACATGACTTTGAGACCCGCAAAACATGAGGAAGCAGCCCGAATAGGGCGGATTGCGAATGTTGTACCCTAACTTAAGTTAGGGTTGGGATTGTGAGAGCACAAAGTGCGTAGCAATCCGTAGGTATCATGGAATCATAATATGAAAGAAACACAGTAACAGTTCAGCAGGTCTGCGCATTTACTGCACCGGACTGTTATAAAACACAACGGGAGGTATGTTATGTCTGGTTCATCGTTTGGAAATATATTTAAAATCACCACCTGGGGAGAATCCCACGGCAAAGGCCTTGGAGTTGTCATCGATGGCTGCCCTGCCGGTCTGTCTCTTACAGAGGAAGACATTCAACTCTACCTGGACAGGAGAAAGCCGGGACAATCCCGCTACACGACAAAACGCGGAGAGTCCGACAGCGTAGAAATTCTATCGGGTATTTTCGAAGGGAAGACAACAGGTACACCGATTTCTCTTATCGTTCATAACAAAGATCAACACTCCGCGGATTACAGCGAAATTGCACAATATTACCGTCCGGGACACGCGGATTTAAATTATGATATCAAATACGGTTTTCGTGATTATCGGGGCGGCGGACGCTCCTCCGGACGTGAAACAATCGGGCGCGTAGCTGCCGGAGCCATCGCCGGTAAGATTCTGAAGCAGCTTGGCATTACCCTATCGGCTTATACCCTCTCCATCGGTCCTGTTTCTATCGATAAAAGTGCTTTCGACAAAGATGCCATTATGCAGAATCCTTTTTATATGCCGGATAGTAATGCCGCCGAGAAAGCCGGCAATTATCTGGAACAATGCATGAAGGAGATGAATTCCTCCGGCGGAGTTATCGAATGTGTGATCCAAGGTATGCCGGCGGGTATCGGCAGTCCTGTCTTCGAGAAGCTAAGTGCTAATTTAGGAAAAGCAATTCTCTCCATCGGCGCTGTAAAGGGCTTCGAAATCGGAGATGGTTTCTTAGTTTCGCAGGCCACCGGACTCACCAACAATGACCGATATTTGATGGATTCGGAAGGCTCTATTCATAAGGCTACTAACCATTCCGGGGGAATTACCGGCGGAATGAGCGATGGATGCGATATTATCTTCCGTGCGGCTATCAAACCGACTCCTTCCATTGCAGCAAGCCAGCAAACCGTGAATAAAAGCGGAGAGGATATTTCCATTAATATCAAAGGGCGTCACGATCCCGTTATCGTTCCAAGAGCGGTCGTCGTAGTGGAAGCCATGGCAGCCCTTACCGTTCTCGATATGCTTTTCTTAAGCATGACGGCACAAATGGCCGATATCGAAACATTCTTTAACAATAAATAGCCTGAATAGGCAGGAATAGAAAGGAGTTCGGAAATTAATACTTTCCGAACTCCTGTTAATTTATCTTATAATTGCGGGAACAATTCCTTCACCGTGGGGTATATCTTGGCAAACTTACGATATTTCTCTTCATACTTCGCCGCAAGTTCCGGTTCCGGTTCGATCGTATCTATAATTTTCACAAGCTTCGCCGCCGCTTCTTCTACGGAAGCATATTCTCCGCAGCCTACTGCTGCCAGCATCGCTCCGCCATATCCCGGACCTTCTTCACTTTCTATCCGGTCTATTTTAATATTGAGCACATTAGCGATCATCTTACGCCAGAGCGGGCTTTTTGCTCCGCCGCCGCAGATCTTCGAACGTTCGATATTAATTCCGAGAGAACGAGCTACCTCTAAGGAATCACGAATCGCGAATGCAACTCCCTCAAGTACCGCTTGCGTCATATCTGCTCTTGTCGTATCCATCGTAAGACCAATAAAGGTTCCCCTCGCATAAGGATCATTGAGCGGAGAGCGCTCACCCATCAGATACGGCAGGAAATACACATTATTTTCTCCCAGCTTTGTAATTTTAGCCTGTTCTTTGGCATAATCGCTATCGCCGATAATATCATCCATCCACCATTTATTGCATGATGCCGCGCTGAGCATACATCCCATCAGATGATAATAGCCATCCGCGTGAGCAAACGCATGCAGTCCATTGTTGTTATCCACACCGAACTGTTTGCTGGAAATGAATATAGTACCCGAGGTCCCAAGGGAAATGTTACACATACCATCTCCAACGGTTCCCGTTCCTACCGCCGCTGCCGCATTGTCTCCGGCTCCGGCTATTACTTTTACGGTCTCCGGAAGGGATAATTCCTTTGCTACTTCCGGCGTCAAAGTACCGACAACCTGCGCACTTTCATAAATACCCGCAAGCTGTTCTCTTTTCACACCGCAGATTTCCATCATTTCTTCCGACCAGCATTTATTCTCTACATCGAAAAGAAGCATGCCGGAAGCATCGGACACATCCGTACAGAACGTCCCCGAAAGCTTATAAGCGATGTAATCTTTCGGCAGCATGATTTTATGAATTCTTGCGAAGTTATCCGGCTCGTTTTCCTTTACCCAGAGAACCTTCGGAGCAGTAAATCCTGCGAATGCAATATTCGCAGTGTACTTAGAAAGTTTATCCTTACCGATTACCTGATTCAAATAGTCGGTCTCTTTCGTCGTTCTTCCATCATTCCAAAGAATAGCGGGACGAATCACTTCATCCTCTTCATCTAAAATGACAAGACCGTGCATCTGACCGCCGAAGCTGATTCCGGCTATCTGTGATTTATCACAGGCAGCAGTCAGTTCTTTCAGTCCTTCAACAACCGCAGACCACCAGTCTTGCGGATTTTGTTCCGACCAACCGGGATGAGGGAAAAAAAGAGGATATTCTTTGGATACCACATTTTCTATTTTCCCATCCGCTGACATAAGCAAGAGCTTAACCGCGGAGGTTCCCAAATCTACACCTATATAAAGCATACCGTTTATTCCTCCAATCCTTCTTCCAAAACGTACATGGACAGTATTTTGACTCCTGATACCTACGCAAATGGATTTTCTGTAGGATATCTTACACCCTTAGGCTGATTATAGCCAATTTCTTCTACAGGTACACCGATATATTTAAATACTTCGTATAATGCCTTTCCAAAGTGTCCGAAAGCAACCGCACCGTGGTGAGGATAATTACCTTCGATCAATACGTGACGGTAGAAACGTCCCATTTCAGAGATTGCGAAGATACCGATGGAACCGAATGATCTCGTAGCTACCGGAAGAACCTCTCCCTGTGCGATATAAGCGCGAAGCTTAGAATCTGCGGTACTCTGTAAACGATAGAATGTAATTTCTCCGGGAGCGATATCCCCTTCTAATGTTCCTTGTGTTACTTCTTCAGGCAGGTTTCTTGCCATGATCATCTGATACTTCATTGCGCAGGATGATAACTTCTTGGAGTTTGTATTTCCGCAGTGGAAGCCCATGAACGTATCGTGCTGTGTATAATCGAATTTGCCCTTGATTCCTTCTTCATACATATCTGCAGGTACTGTATTATTAATATCGAGAAGGGTGACTGCATCTTCACTGATGCATGTGCCGATGTATTCGCTGAGCGCACCATAAATATCTACTTCACAGGATACCGGAATACCCATTCCTGTCAAACGGCTGTTTACATAGCAGGGAACGAATCCAAACTGTGTCTGGAATGCAGGCCAGCATTTTCCGGCAATTGCTACGTATTTTCTATAACCTTTATGTTCTGTGACCCAATCGAGAAGTGTAAGTTCATACTGTGCCAATTTGGGCAGGATTTCGGGCTTCTGATTGCCTTCACCGAGTTCTGCTTCCATTTCTTTCACTACATCTGGGATACGAGGGTCATTTGCGTGTTTGTTGAACGCTTCGAATAAGTCGAGCTCAGAGTTCTCTTCGATTTCCACGCCTAAGTTATAAAGCTGCTTAATCGGTGCATTACATGCGAGGAAGTTAAGCGGTCTCGGTCCAAAGCTAATGATCTTCAGGTCAGACAGACCGACAATCGCTCTGGCAACCGGAACGAACTCACGAATCATATCTGCGCACTCTTCTGCTGTTCCTACCGGATATTCCGGGATATAAGCTTTGATATTGCGAAGCTTTAAATTATAGCTGGCATTTAACATACCACAGTAAGCATCACCTCTGCCGCCAATCAAGTCATCGCCTGTTTCTTCTGCTGCCGCTACGAACATTGCAGGGCCATCGAAATGCTTTGCGAGTAAGGTTTCTGAGATTTCCGGTCCGAAGTTGCCGAGGTATACAACAAGAGCGTTACATCCTGCTTTTTTCACATCTTCCAAAGCCTGAACCATATGAATTTCGCTTTCTACGATGCAAATAGGACATTCATAAATATCATTTTTTCCGTATTTTTCTTCATACGCTTTTACAAGCGCTTTTCTTCTCTCAACGGAGAGACTTTCCGGGAAACAATCACGGCTTACTGCAACAATACCTATTTTCGCTTTTGGTAAATTTTCAAACATATTCTTATCCTCCATGTTATATATTTAATGTTTTATTTTTAAAATTATTTTTGTGTCACCTTATTACAATGCTATATTTTCACCCTTTATGCCATTGACTGCACCTGCAATACCGGCTTCTTCATGAGCGATCAGCCATTTATTCTTAGCTGTAAGGAGCTTATCTTCCGGCTGTATATCGAAGGATGCCTCCACCTCTGTATTAGTTCCTACCGGCAGAATCACTACATTGCGGAACGGCTTGCCCTCCACACTGCACGGTGCATAATGAAGCGTCGTCGCATACATTTCATACACGGTTCCCTTTGGAACGAAAAATGCCTCTATTTTAGCAGAATCATACGAGAAATCTTCTTCGATATCCTGCTGCTTTCCGAGCAACAAAATAAGGTCGGATGCCGCGACTCCAATCTCTGAACTCCGATGATATTCCACCGCATTCAGCTTATTGTTCGTACCATTGCAATATCCCACCTGTATCTCAAGTTCTCCAAAAAGACTATTCTTAATATCGAGAGCTACAGGTAATTTCTCCAATTCCTCAATTGAAGGATAGTATACCACCGCATCTGCCGGGGCCTGCGTTTCTTCCATGGCCTTCACCAACTGCGTAACATCAAATCCATCAAAAACCCGTCCGTAGGCTTTATACGCCTCGTCCATTACTGATTGAATCTTCACCTTTTATCACGCCTCCTATTCTTCCATAAATAATGTGATGATTATGGCTCTTATTATAGGCGCTTTTTTTGCTCTCTTCTACCAAAAACTTGTCTATTTCATATCACTTTCTTGCCTTTTTCTCATTTCTCTCCTATATTTATCCGGCGAGATACCAAAGCGTGCAGCAAATGCTTTGGAAAAACTTCGGGAATCAGGAAATCCATTGTTTTCGGCAATTTTATTCACCGATATATCGGTATTTAAAAGTTCCTTGAATCCATGCTCCACCCGCACATTTAAGACATATGTTTTATAATTTACATTTGCATATTTTTTAAATATCCTCGACAAATACGTGGGCGAGAACCCGAATGTCTCCGCCACATGCTCCAGTGTCATATCTTCTCTGAAATGCTCCTGAATATAAGAGGTAATCTTAAACAGCTTCTCTATTTGCCGGCTTTGTTTCACACGCTCCTTATCCACATCCCTCTCGCGATATCTTGTCATAAGGACATGCAGCATTTTATAATAATCGCTTAACACTTCCAGTTCATAACCGTATCGTTTTTCCGCATAGGCGGTATACATGCGGCGGATCAAACGCACAAACTGGGCATCCTCTTCCTTATAACCTTCGGAAGTATGGCGGAATAACAAATATTCCTCATCCTTATATTTGTCGAATTCCTCTTGGGGGATCTGTAATACAACCGTGAAATTCTCCTTCGGTACATCGATAGAATGTACTTCATTGGAATTCACAATAATGAACATTCCGCGGGAAAGTCCATAGTGTGAAGTATTAATATAGAAATCGATCTCCCCCTCAAATACGAGGAAGATTTCCACGCTGTCATGCCAATGCTTCGTCACACGGTAATTACCGTTTCTTCCCTCAAATATGAACATCTTAAAGGGAAGATCATCATTGGGCAATACAAGCTCCAGTTTCAAGTCCATAGCTTCCCTGCTGCTACTCAAAATATGGACAGATATACCCATATCGAGAACCTTACCGCTTCATCCTATATGCTTTCAATCTAACAAATCAGTATCTACTCACAAGTTCTTGTATAGTCCACAGTCGTAAATTCCGGTCTAGCCAACCGTACATACTTACATTTGCTTTTATTATGCAATTTTGTAAGTGATTGCATCTCTTAAATTAAGACTTGCATTAAAATCTCTGTCTGCATGATAACCACATTCACAAATATATTCTCTGTCTGATAATTTTAAATCTCTCTTAATACAACCGCACTCATGACAAAGTTTACTTGACGGATACCACCTGTCTACAACTCTTAATTCAATTCCTATTTCTTTACACTTTACTTCTAACCTTGTTCTAAATTCATAGAACTTTTGCGAAGCAACTGCTTTAGAAAGATGCTTATTCTTCATCATTCCTAACACGTTTAAATCTTCAATAGTGATATAAGATGGTTTGGTTTTTACTATCTCATTTATACTCTTGTTGATATAATCCGCACGAATATTATCTATTCTGTGATGAAGTTTTTGTACTTTGACTATTTGTTTCTGGATATTTTGTCTAGTAGCTTCTCCTTTCTTTTTACGCTTTTTATAGTCCTCGTATTTCCTCGATAGACAGCGCTGCGCTCTTTTTAATTGTTTTTCCAGCTTCTTTAATCTTGATGATTTGTTTATGTTTTTCTTTGTTATTCTATTACTGGTAATAGCGAAATCTTTTACTCCAAGATCTATTCCAATACCAAAATCGTTTAATTTTGATTGAGGTTTTTCTTGTTCTTCTATTAATACTGATACATAATATCTCCCGGCTTTACAAGAAACAGTACCGCTTTTTATTATGTGTGTACTTGAATTAATAGGAATATATCCTTTTTCTTTTATTCTTACCCATCCAAGAGTAGGAATTTTAATACGGTGTCTTTCGCATGGAATGATTATTTTTGTATCTGTTTTTACAAAATACATTTTTACATCCGGTTTGCCCTTTTTCTTGAAATTGGGAAATTTACTTTGTCCTTTGAAAAATCTTTTAAAGGCTCTGTCTGCATTCATAATACTTTGTTTTACAGACTTGCTGCTTACATCTTTTATCCAGGAATATTCAGGATTTTCTTTCAGATACACATTGTTTAGCCATTTAGAAAAATCCATGCCAGACACAAACTTCTTTTCTTTTTCATATATTTCTTTATTATGAGCAAGATAGAAATTGTAGACAAAGCGACAAGTGCCAATCGTTTTATTTATGATTTGCATCTGTTCCAATGTTGGTTTTATTTCCGTCTTGTAACTCTTTAGCAATATCGGCATCCTCCTTTATCTGTTTCTTGTACTTCCGTAATCCATAAATTCTGCAACTAAATACGTGAATAATAGAGATTAAATCATTTACTAATTCTTGTTCCGGTGAAGTAGTTTCATTATTTACTACAATAATTCGTTTGGCTTGTAATTATTCATGTATATACCGCCATATATTTGATATATACATTCTATCATGCTTGTCTATATTTACCTACTTATTTGTTAATGATTTAATGCTCCTTTCCTTCTGCCCCCTGACAAAAGCAGCTTCCCGACTCCGATCACCTTCCATCCGTAACTTGCCGTCACCCTGCCTATCAATAAAGGAATGATAAGCCCGGCAGCCAAATAAATCCACTTACTCGCATCCAACCCATTTATGAGATACATATAATTAACATCCGTAAAGAATGCCTCTTTATTAAAGTCTGCGCACAACGGTGTTCGTACAGAAACAATAAAAACTATATCTTTCACAAGCATGAACGCTAAAATATGATGCATCATTATTGAATATGTATTCTTCCCAATCTGCCTTAATATTCTCATATGGCTAAATAATGGGGATAGAATCTTAGATATACGAAGCCAGAAGGCTATCCCCGTAATAGTAGTCAGATAAGGTACGACAGGTCCATTGGCAAAGCTCGCGCACCACACGGTACTATAAGCCAGTCCTGCACAAGTTAAGACAATGCATAGCTGTATTGTAAGCAAAATCCCAAAATAAATACCATTTGGCAGAGTATCCTTTTCTTCTATCTTTTTCTTATATAAATACCTCATCTCAAATGCGGGCAACATGAAAAGTATCCTGCCGGGAAATTTATAATATCCCCAAACATGACCGCCGATAGCAAACCAAACTGTGAGCATCCCCACCTATAAAAAAGCCGAAGAACCGAAGAACAAAAGCGACGAATCCATAGAACATATTCCACAAAAAATAAGGCACAAGCAAGTGAAGCGCTTTACGCTTTATGTACTTGCCAATATGTGCCTCATCATCTTCATTATAAAAATATCCTGATACAAACAAAAATATTGCCACATGAAAAGAATAGTAAGGAAACAAACCTCCAAAATCAAACACATGGAAGTCTGCATGCCCCGCAACTACCAGAATAATTCCTATTGCTAACAGGATGCGGAATACCTCATTTTCTTTTGCTTGTCTCATCGTTCTCCCCTATTCCCTCAACTTACTTATTTTGTAACTGTTCAGTACCCTCACAGTCACATGTAATTTTATCATAACTTAGATTCCCATTCAAGAAACAATAAATAACAGCTCTTTTAGTATTTCATTCACCTTTCCCGGGTCAGCTTTACCTTTCATAGCCTTCATCGTCTGACCGACCAAGAACCCAATTGCTTTTTCTTTTCCCCCACGGTAATCCTCTACAGATTTTGGATTACCGGCGATGATTTCCTCTGCGATTTTTCTGAGAGTATCTTCATCATTCACTGTTTTCAATCCCTTTTCTTCTATATAAGTGCAAGGATCTATATCTTCTTCGAATAAGACTTCAAAAACTTCTTTTGCCACAGAACCGTTGATTACCTTCTCTTCCACGAGTGCAATTAGCTTTGCAAGATTCTCCGGTGAGAAAAGAATATCTTCCGGTTCTTTATTCTTCTCCTTTAAAAGCCGGAGTGTTTCTACCATAAGCCAGTTTGCCGACTTTTTCGGTTGTCCGCTAAGAAATGCCGTCTGTTCGAAAATATCCGCCATGCGTTTGGAGCCGGTAATTATTTCAATGTCATAGTCGGGAATATCATAGTCTCTTTTATAACGGGCAATCTTATCCGCGCGCATCTCCGGCTGCCTCTCCTTTATTTGGGCAATCCATTCATCGCTCACCATTACTGGTGTCAGATCAGGGTCCGGGAAGTAACGATAATCCTGGGCGTCCTCTTTACTTCTCATGGCATAAGATTCCCCTTTATTATCATCCCATCGTCTCGTTTCCTGGATCACTTCTTCCCCTGACTCCAGAAGATCTATCTGCCTTTCCCGCTCTCCCTCAATAGCTCTTCTTATCGAACGAAATGAATTCAGGTTCTTCATCTCCGTTCTCGTTCCGAACCTTTCTTCCCCTGCTTCTCTAACCGATAGGTTGACATCTGCCCGCATGGAGCCTTCCTGCAACTTACAATCCGAAGTTCCCAGATATTGCAGTATTTGGCGGAGATTTTCCAGGTAAGCGATTACCTCATCAGCACTGCGCATATCCGGCTTCGATACAATCTCTATCAAAGGTACGCCGGAACGGTTATAATCTACCAGCGAACAGTCCTCCCATTCATCGTGAATTAATTTGCCCGCATCCTCTTCCATATGAATTTCATGAATACCGATTGCCTTCTTCTGCCCTTCCACCTCAATTTCTATTCTTCCATCTCGGCAAATGGGAAGATAAAGCTGAGAAATCTGATAGTTCTGCGGATTATCCGGATAGAAATAATTCTTCCTGTCAAATTTGCAGTGCTGGGTAATGGTGCAATTAGCTGCAAGCCCTACTGCAATCGCATATTCTAATACCTTCTTATTTAAAACAGGTAAAGAACCGGGCATTCCTGCACAGACCGGACAGGTATGAGTGTTTGCAGCACCACCGAAGGCAGTAGAACAGCCGCAGAAGATCTTGGTCTTAGTGGCAAGCTCTACATGTACCTCCAGCCCAATAATTGTTTCATATTGTTTTACCATATTTATAACCCTTCCCTTTCCTCTTTGCTACACTTGACCGTTCTTTCGTAAGTATAAGCCGCCCGAATAACTTTTTTCTCCTGGAAACAATCCCCGATCAACTGAAGCCCTATGGGAAGCCCATTCGAATCCTTTCCGCAAGGAAGGCTCATAGCCGGAAGCCCTGCAAGGTTCACTGCTATCGTATAAATATCTCCGAGATACATTTGCAGCGGGTCTTTCAGGCATTCACCCAGCTTCGGAGCCGTTGTGGGTGCTACAGGCCCTAATAGCAAATCGTAGCGTGAGAATGCCTCATCAAAGGATTTCTTAATCAGAGCCTTCGCCTTCAGTGCCTTCAGATAATAGGCATCGTAATATCCGGAACTCAAGATGAAGGATCCAAGCATAATCCGTCTTTTCACCTCGGCGCCAAAACCTTCGGAACGGGATTTCTTATACATGCTGTGCAGCCCTTCATACTCCGGTGTGCGATAACCATACTTGATACCGTCGAAGCGTTCCAGGTTGGAACTGGCCTCTGCGGAAGCAATCGTATAATAAGCAGGAATGGCATATTCCACAAGGTTTAAATCGAACTCCTCCACGACCGCCCCTTTTTCTTCCAAAACTTTGGCTGCCGCTAACACTGCTTTCTTCACCTCCGCATCCAATCCTTTCCCGAAGTAACCCCTCGGAAGTCCGATTCGCATCCCTGCCACATCTTCCACAAGTGCCGTTGTAAAATCCGTGTCGCTTCTGGCTATCGAGGTGGAGTCCTTAGCATCGTGAGAGGCTATCACCTCTAAAACAGTGGCACAATCTCTTACATCTTTGCTGATCGGCCCGATCTGATCGAGGGAAGAACCATAGGCAATCAACCCATAACGTGACACCGTCCCATAGGTAGGCTTCATACCTACTACTCCGCAATAGGCTGCCGGCTGGCGAATAGATCCCCCGGTATCCGATCCTAAGGCGAAGAAACATTCCTCTGCTGCCACTGCCGCCGCAGAACCGCCGGAGGACCCACCGGGTACTCTCGTATCATCGCAAGGATTTCTTGTAATCCCATAAGCAGAAGTTTCCGTAGTCGAACCCATGGCAAATTCATCCATATTCGTCTTGCCAATAATAAGAGCTCCCTCTCGTTCCAGATTTAAAACGGCCTCTGCCGAATAAAACGGAATGAAATTACCGAGCATTCGGGAAGCACAGGTTGTCAGCATATCCTTCGTGCATAAGTTATCCTTTATCGCCATCGGTACACCCGCCAGTTTTCCGGTAAGTTCTCCGCCATCTATTTTTCTTTGGATATCCACCGCCTTTTCGAGCAAACCTTCTTTATCCACTGTAATATAGCAGTTATATCCTTCGTCTCTTTCTTCAATGTTCTTCAGTACCGCTTGTGCAGCTTCCTGCACAGTAACCTCTCCGGTTCTTATCTTCTCCGCCAGTTCCACTGCCGTCCATTTTAAAATATCCATCTATACGCCTCCTATTCGAAGGTACGGGGTGCCATAAACATACCGTCCTTTTCCCCCGGTGCATTTTGCAGAATCGCTTCCCTCATATCACCATTTGTCACCACATCCTCACGAAATACATTTTGTACGGCGAAAACATGTGATAGGGGCTCTACATCCGCTGTATCCAACTCTTGCAACTTATCGATATAATCGAGCATCTTCTCCATATCCTTCTTCGCCTGCTCCCTCTCTTCACCGGAAAGTTCGAGTTTCGCGAGAATCCCCACATATTCCATCGTCTCATCGCTGATTTTATTTGCCATTTCGACCACTCCCTCCTGTTTCTTACTCTCTGATTTTTATGTGAACTTCTCTAAGCTGCTGCTCTGTCACTTCTCCCGGCGCTGCGCACATAAGATCCTGGGCCGATCCGCTCATGGGAAAGGCGATTACCTCTCTGATATTTTCTTCACCGCACAGAAGCATAATCATGCGGTCTATGCCGGGTGCCATTCCCGCATGGGGAGGTGCTCCGAATTGAAATGCCTGATAGAGTGCCCCGAATTTCTTTTTCAAAGTCTCTTCCTCATAGCCTGCGATTTCGAAAGCCTTCACCATAATCTGCATGTCGTGATTTCTGACTGCCCCTGAGGATAATTCCACCCCATTACATACAATATCATACTGATAAGCCAATATATCGAGCGGATTCTTCTCTTCAAGAGCCTTCAATCCTCCCTGAGGCATGGAAAATGGGTTATGAGTAAATTCTATTTTCTTTGTCTCCGCATTTCGTTCATACATCGGGAAATCATTGACATAACAGAAACGATAGGCATCTTTTTCACATAAATCCAACTTATTGCCAAGTTCGATACGAAGCTTACCTGCGTAATAATTCGCCCGTTCTTCCTTATCCGCAATAAAGAAAATCGTATCTTTTTCTTTTAACTCGACCTTATCCATCAACTCTTTCTTCATATCTTCCGGAATGAATTTATCGATCGGTCCTTTATAACTCAGATCCTCTTCCACCTCCAAATAACCGAGGCCGCCCATGCCCAGTGATGTTGCGAAACCGAGCAGTTTTTCATGAAAGCCCTTGGACATCTCTCCATGTACCTTAATGGCTCTCACGGTCTTGCCGAGGAAGGGCTTGAAGGTGCATCTTTGGAAAAATTCTGTCACATCCATAATCCGCAATGGATTCCTCAAGTCCGGTTTATCCGTTCCGAATTCGAGCATCGCTTGCTTATAGCTGATAACCGGATATGGTGCCTTCGTTACGGCGAAGCCTTCCGGCGCGAACTTCTCAAAAACAGCACTTAAAATCTCTTCTCCCGCCCGGAAAACATCTTCCTGCTCTGCAAAGCTCATTTCGAAGTCGAGCTGGTAAAATTCGCCGGGAGAACGGTCAGACCTGGCATCTTCATCGCGAAAGCACGGCGCAATTTGAAAATATTTATCAAATCCTGATACCATGAGAAGCTGTTTATATTGTTGGGGCGCCTGCGGAAGCGCATAAAACTTACCTTTATATTTTCTGGAAGGAACGATATAGTCCCTTGCCCCTTCCGGAGAAGAAGCACTTAAAATCGGTGTCTGTATCTCCAAGAATCCCATCTCAGTCATCTTCTCTCGCAAATAAGAGATGACCTTGGATCGGAAAATAATATTGTCTTTTACTTTGGGATTCCTAAGATCTAAATAACGGTATTTTAAGCGGATATCTTCTCTCGTTTCTTTTGAAACAGCTACTTCAAAGGGAAGTTGTTTATATACTTTGCCGAGCACCCTTACAGTCTGAGCTTCCAGCTCTATCGTTCCTGTTGGAATCTTCGGATTATAAGTCTCTTCTTCACGCTTCTCGATTATCCCTTCTACCGATACGGAAGCCTCCTTTGTCACCTCCTGCAAAAGCTCAGGAGTGCGTATTACAACTTGCAATACGCCGTACATATCCCTGAGGTCTATAAAGGATACACCGCCATGATCCCGGATATTTTCTATCCATCCCGCCGCTTTTACTGTTTTTCCGATGTAGGATTCGTCGATTTCTTTTACTGTGATGTTTCTGTAACTGTTTTTCGTCATCATATCTTTCTCCTTCTTCCTTAATTTTGCGGCTCCGGGACTTCCTATTTGCTCATCTCATCAATTAAAGGCATTTGGAATGCGAACATTCCATTTGCTTAGCTTTTTCTTTTATCTAATTCTTGCATTTGATAGATTCCTAAGCAGACTTGAAATTTCCCTTGCAGGGAAATTCCAAGTTCGCGTTGCTCGTAAGATTGACGGAAAAATGTCTGCTACTGCAAGCAGTACATCCATTTTCCGTCAACCTTACTCTGCTTATACGCGCAAAGAAGTCCCGGAACACAGTTTCCTGCATTCCGGGACGGATAATTAATTTTATAATGATCCGCGGTACCACCCGCATTGACAAACCGACACCTCTAGCAAGATGTTTGACCGCTTTGTCCTCTCTTACATTTAACGCATGTTAACGTATTTCCCTGACGCCCGCCTGGGCGGTTCGGAAAATCTGCTCCGGAGTGTTCCCTTTGTTACTTCCCACAAACAGCGCTCTCAGTCGGTGACGCCGTATTCCTGTCGCTTTTCATAACAAGAGTCTCTTTCAACGCATTTCTATAATTTTTAATAGCCACATACTAGCACAACTCTTTTTCAATTGCAATACTTTTTGAAAATTTCAGTTCAGTATTTAACTTTTATCACATTACCTCTATCGCCGGAAGAACCGTCCTTGGTTCTTTCGGATGATCTCCCAGCATCTTCTCCATCCAAATCATATCATACCATTTTCCCAGTTTATATCCGCACTTGGTAAAGTGGGCCACCGTCCGGTATCCGTTTTTCTCGTGAAAGGTTATGCTTTCAGGGTTCGGATAAGCGATGCAGGCGTTCACATTTATAATATGCTGTCTTCTTAAAATTTCCTCCAGAGCGGCATACAATTTCTTACCTATACCTCTTCCGTGAGCACCGTTTTTTACATAAATAGATGTTTCGACCGCCCAGTCATATGCCGGGCGCCCTTTGAACTGCGAGGCATAAGCATAGCCAAGGATCTCTCCCTCTTGTTCCAATACGAGATAAGGATATCTTTCCATTATTTTCGTCATTCTATCCTTGAATTCATCCAAAGACGGCACCTCGTACTCAAAGGTGATTGCCGTATCGGCTACGTAAGGCGCATAGATGTCAAGCAACTGCTCTGCATCTTCTTCCTTTATTCCACGAATCATTATCTTTTGCTCCTATCGTTTTTCTTCTTTTTCACCTTTTTATTATAGCGCTCCGCAGAAAATTATCAAATATTTTTTACCGATCTGAACAGTAAGCCCTTTTCATATATTTTCCAGCTTTTTATTGACTTTACTTATGTATTAACTTACTATAATTATAGTATAAATATTCTGAGAGGGGATTATAAAAATGGACACTGATCTTTACTACGGCACTTATGATGTGCGCGATGCAATGGCTCTTGCATTCTTCGGCGTTTATTTCATTATCGCTATGGCAATTGCAGTATTAGTCATTGTAGCAACATGGAAATTATTCGTTAAGGCAGGTAAGCCGGGATGGGCATCAATCGTCCCGTTCTATAGTACATATTGCCTGTTCCAGATTTCCTTTGGCAACGGATGGTTTTTCTTGTTATCCTTCGTTCCTTGTGTAAATGTCGTTATCTTTTTTATGCTTTATTTCAAGTTGGCTAAGGCTTTCGGCCAGGGAGGCGCTTTTGCTATTGGTTTGATATTCCTTAATCCTATTTTCATGTTAATTCTCGGTTTCGGTGATTCAGAGTATATAGGACCGGTTTAAAATAACTGATAAGTATTATTACAAATAACTATTTTTATTCATAAAATAAGGCAGCGTATCGAGGTGATTTCTCGATACGCTGTTTTTTATTCTATAGGAAAGACCTTGTTACATTAAAGTATAAAAGTATTAATTCTATAGAATAAAAGCACTCCTTGAAGAATCAAGGCCTATAAGGCTTTGATTCGATCCACTGCAGCAACTGTATTCTCATAACTTCCGAATGCAGTCAGTCGGAAATAAGTCTCTCCGCTCGGTCCAAAACCAGATCCGGGAGTTCCCACTACATTCGCATTTTCGAGCAGATAATCGAAGAATTCCCAGCTCGTCATCTGATTCGGCGCTTTCAACCAGATATAAGGTGCATTGACACCGCCCGATACGGTATAGCCTGCATCCTTCAACCCGTTCAAAATGTACTTGGCATTGTTCATATAATATGCCACCTGATTCTTAAGTTGCTCTTTGCCTGCCTGTGAATAAACAGCTTCACCCGCACGTTGTATAATATAAGGCGCTCCGTTATACTTCGTACCGTGGCGTCTTGCCCAAAGGGAATGAAGCGTTACATCGCCGCACTTTAAGTCTTTGGGAATTACGGTAAAGCCAAGGCGCACTCCTGTAAATCCTGCATTCTTGGAAAAAGAACGAAGCTCGATGGCGCAAGTTCTCGCTCCTTCGCATTCGTAAATGCTATGAGCTACATCCTCTTCAGAAATATAAGCTTCATATGCCGCATCATAGATAATAACGGCACCCACTTTATTCGCATAATCTACCCATTCCTGAAGCTGTGCCTTCGTAATGGTGGAACCGGTAGGGTTATTCGGAAAACAAAGATAGATAAGATCCGGCGTTTCTTTCGGAAGTTGGGGTGCGAAATTATTCTCGGCCAAACAAGGCATGTAAATGACATCGCTCCATGTTTCCTTCGCCGCATCGTAAGTACCTGTTCTTCCTGCCATAACATTCGTATCAACATAAACCGGATAAACCGGATCGCATACTGCAATTTTATTATCCAAACTGAAGATTTCCTGAATATTACCGGAATCGCATTTAGCACCATCAGAAACGAAGATTTCATCCGCCGCTATTTCACAGCCTCTCGCCTTATAATCGTTATCTGCGATGGCATTTCTTAAAAACTCATAACCCAAATCAGGAGCATATCCTCTAAACGTAGCAGCATCGCCCATCTCATCTACCGCATGATGCATCGCCTCAATCACTGCCGGCGCAAGGGGCTGTGTCACATCTCCGATACCGAGGCGTATTATTTTTTTATCCGGATTAGCTTGTGTGTAAGCGGTTACCTTCTTACCTATTGTGGAAAAGAGGTAGCTTCCCGGCAGCTTTAAATAATTGTCGTTGATCTTAAACATTCTGTTTCTCCTCTCGTGCATGTTCTATATATGGATTTCACCTTCGAAAACGGTCTCGGCAGGTCCTGTCATATAGACGAGATTTTCTGCCCTATCCCATACAATGTGAAGTTCGCCACCTAATAGTTTAACAGTAACTTCCGCTTCCGTCAAACCATTTAGAACACAGGCTACGACGACTCCGCAGGCTCCTGTTCCGCAAGCGAGCGTTTCTCCCGATCCTCTTTCCCATACACGCATCTCCACCGTATGCCTGTCAATCACCTTTACGAATTCTGTATTGATCCGGTTCGGAAAACGGAGATGGTTCTCGAAACGAGGACCTATCTCTTCAATATTCAGGGAGGCAACATCATCCATGAAAATAATGGCATGAGGATTCCCCATTGACACACATGTCATTTTATAAATAGTGCCGTCTACTTCTATCTCCTCATCGATTACTTCTTCATTATCAGAAATGACAGGTATGTCCGTGGCTTTTAATATCGGTGTCCCCATGTTCACCTTCACCGTATCCACATCTCCGTTCTTTACGGTCATATCCAGATATTTAATATGTCCGGCACTCACTACGCTTACTGATTTCTTATCCGTCATACTTTTATCATAAACAAATTTGGCTACACAACGGATACCGTTTCCACACATCTCTCCTCTGGAGCCATCCGCATTATACATCTCCATTTCAAAATCAGCTTCCGATGATCGGTTAATAAAGATAACACCATCCGCACCAATCCCAAAATGTCTGTCGCTTAATCTTCTTACTAGCTCCGGCTTTTTAGCCGCCGCTATTTCCTCTATAAATCCATTCACATAAATGTAATCGTTGCCGCATCCGTGCATTTTTGTAAATTCCATTTCCTGCTCCCTTCCAGCCGGTAGATTCACCGCTTTCCATTTCCATATTTTCAGGCTCAAAATCTTTTTTTAGTATAACATATATCTTTTGCCATATATATTGTAATCAATGCGTAAAATTATGCAAAAACTGCTTTTCATTACTATTCACAGCTACTATTCCGCGAAGTCAAGATTGTATCTCATACAATTTTACGAGTGCTGCAAGCGCCAAAATGCAGTTCTATCGCATTTTAATATATATATTGGAACAAGTGGTATAAAACACGCACAAAAATAATAAGATAGTAAAAAGAATTTTAACGGGGATATTGTTATGAGTTCCAAAACAAAAATAGTTGTGCTCCATTTGAAAGAACTAATATACACCGGCATCTTTGCCGTTCTGGGGATTCTCTTTATCGTCCTTTTAATCATTATGTTTCTCCCCAAGAACAAAGATAAGGACTCCAATATCGTACAGCCGGCGAACTCTTATATGCCCGGCGTTTATACGACTTCTCTCGTGCTGAATGATAATGTGGTAGACATTGAGGTTACGGTGGATGAAACGAACATCAACAGTATTCGTATTGTTAACCTGGATGAGGCAGTATCCGCTATGTATCCTCTTATTGAGCCTGCTTTCGAAGACCTGGCGTCACAGATATGTGACAACCAGTCTTTGAATGGAATTACATATTCGGACGATAACAAATATACTTCCATGGTTTTACTGGATGCCATCAAAGCTTCTTTACAAAAAGCTGAGGCGACCGGAGCTGCAAACTCGCAGACCCGCTGAACAGTTACCAGTGATCATAACTGTTCAATACCCTCGCAGTTACCAATAATTATACAACAAGAAGGTGTCCTTTCGAACACCTTCTTCTTAATTTTGTAAAACTAGATCTTTTAGATTTTCTCCAGTTCTTCAAGCCATATTCGTGCACAGGCATCCGAGGGCATGCGCAAATCACCTCTGGGTGACACTGCCACGCTTCCCACCTTCGGTCCGTCCGGCAGGCAAGATCTTTTAAACTGCTGTGAGAAAAATCTTCTATAGAAAATTTTCAGCCACTTCAAAATCACCTCATCGTTATACTGCCCTGCAAAAGAACATCTGGCAATACGGTATATCTTCTCCGGCTCGAAGCCGCATCGCAGCATATAATACAGGAAGAAGTCATGAAGCTCGTAAGGGCCTACTAAGTCCTCCGTCTTCTGGGCGATAACACCATCTACCGGCGGCAGCAGTTCCGGGCTTACCGGAGTGTCCAATACATCTGCTAATATTTTATACAACACTTCACTATTACATGTATCCGCATAGTATTGTACCAGATGTCTGACTAACGTCTTCGGCACCCCCGCATTCACACCATACATAGACATATGATCGCCGTTATACGTGGCCCATCCCAGCGCCAGTTCCGACATATCTCCCGTTCCTATTACAAGAGCATTCTCCCGATTGGCAATGTCCATCAGCACCTGTGTTCTCTCTCTTGCCTGGCTATTCTCATAAGTCACATCGTGGTTACCTATATCCTGACCGATATCTCTAAAATGAAGGGTTACCGATTCCTTAATATTAATTTCTTCCAAAGAAGTGCCGAGAGTACGGGCAAGCTGGCAGGCATTTTCATACGTCCGGTCTGTCGTCCCGAAACAGGGCATCGTCACCGCCAATATATTTTCTCTGGGAAGAGATAAGCTGTCAAAAGTCCGTACGGTTACGAGAAGAGCAAGAGTGGAATCTAAGCCCCCCGAAACACCGATTACTGCCTTTTTACATCCGGTATGCTCATAACGCTTCTTTAACCCCAACGCCTGAATAGACAATATTTCATCACAACGCTTTTCCCTTTTCCTCTTATCCGCAGGTATAAAGGGCGTACTTGGGAAAGTTCTCGCAAGTGAGACTTCTTTCTCTGTCATATTGACAGATACGGTAGTATACTCCTCTTTTTCTTCCGCCATATAAGTATTCATCCGTCGTCTTTCATGGATGATCTTATGGACATCGATATCTCCATAAATAATACCATTTGCAAATCGTTTCGCTTCTGCCAGAATGCTTCCATTCTCTGCAATCATATTATGGCCGCCGAATACAACATCTTGTGTAGATTCTCCTTCGCCCGCACTGGCATAGATATACCCTGCAATCATACGTGCGCTGGCAGACTTCACAATCATCTTGCGATAATCTTCCTTACCGGCGGTTTCATTAGAAGCAGACAAGTTCACGACTATAGTTGCTCCTGCCATAGCATGTGTAACTGCCGGAGTATCCGGTACCCATATATCTTCGCAGATCTCACAGCCCACTACAAGTCCTTCAATAGCGTCAATTTCGAACAAAAGATTGGCTCCAAAAGGGATTTTCCTGGCCCCCCCCTCCGTTCTCCACGTATAAGAAACCGGCACTTCATTTCCTTTCACAAAATATCGTCCCTCGTAGAATTCCGCATAATTGGGAATATTGACCTTGGGAATAATCCCGATAACTTCTCCCGAGTGCAGAGCTGCTGCCACATTATACAGCTTATTTTTCCACATCATCGGCAATCCTACAAAAATAAGAGCATCCTTATCCGCCGTATGAGCTGTGATCTTTATAAGCTGTTCCTTTGCTTCTTTCAGAAGCACTTCCTGCAAAAATAAATCTCCGCATGTATATCCGGTAATGCAAAGTTCCGGGAAAACAATGATTTTTGCTCCGCTTTCCACCGCATTATCCACTTCCATGCAAATCTGCTCCGCATTGAAAACAGGATCTGCCACCCTGACTTTTGGCGTAATGGCCGCCGTCTTTATAAATCCGTGCTTCATGCTGCACCTCCGTTCTTACCTAATGATATCAAAGATTATTCCTTTACCATCTTCTTTAACTCGTCTACAGAAAAAGTATAGGATTCATTACAAAAATGGCAATTTACCTCTATTTCTTTTCCATCATCGATCATTTCCTGAATGTCTTTTTTACCGATACTCACAATTGCCTTCTCCACTCTCTCCTTGGAGCAGTTGCAGGCATAGCCAACCTCCATCGTATCCGTAATCTGCACTCCCATATTCCCAAGCAGCAGCTCCAACATTTGTTCCGGAGTATTTCCCGCATCCAAAACGGAAGTTACTGAGCTGAATTGCAACAGGTTCTCCTCCAAAGCGAGAATCGTTTCATCAGAGGCAAAAGGCATAAGCTGAATAATAAATCCTCCTGCCTGTTTTACTGTATTATCCTTCTCCATTAAGACACCAAGCCCTACGGAAGAAGGTACTTGTTCGGAGGTCGCGAAATAATAAGTCAAATCCTCTGCAATCTCCCCTGTCTGAAGCACTGTCTGTCCAATATAAGGCTCTTTTAACCCCATATCCTTAATTACGCTCAGATAACCGTTTCCTACTGCTCCGCCCACATCTAATTTACCACGGGCATTGGCAGGAAGAAATACCTGCGGTTCATTAGCGTAACCTTTCACTCTTCCCTGGGCATCCGCTGTCACAGTCATCCCCTTCATAGGGCCATCACCGTTTACCTGTAACGTCAGAATATCATCATCGCCCTTTAACATACTTCCCATCATAATACCAGCCGTTAACAGACGTCCTAACGCCGCCGACACGACCGGGCTAGTATTATGTATTTGCCTCATTTCCTCCACAATTCCTCTTGTGGTCGCAGCAAATGCACGAATCTGTGCGTCGGCTGCCGTTGCTCTTACCATATAATCAATCACGTTATTTTCCCTTTCCATGTTCGCGGGCAATCACATAAATGCGCTCGCTCTCTTCTCTTACTTCACCATGAGTATCCGCATCGATGGCTGTAATAAAATGCATTCCTGCTTTTTCTACCAGGTCACGCATCGTTTTCAGCCGGTAACCTCTCTGATAATGCGTCTCTATAAAGCGCCGGAAACTCCTGCCATCTTCGCCCGGCTTATCCATCTTTACAAACACTGTAAGGTCATATTCATTGACCTCTTCCTGAGGATGATAATAGTTTTGCCATATAAAACTGCAATCTTCCCTATTCTCAGCAATCGTTGCATCTCCAATTACCATCTCGTATTTATACACAGTATTAAAATCGAAAATAAATACCCCGCCCGGATATAGGTAGTTATTCACCAACCGGAAGGTCTCATATACATCTTCCTCTTTTAACAGATAATTCAAGGAATCGCATACGCTCACGACAGCTCCTACCGCTCCATATAATTCGAATTCCCGCATATCCTGCAACAGATAAAGAATTCCCTTACCCGATTTTTCCCTTTTCGCAAAAGCAATATTCAGCATTTCCTGAGAATTATCAATTCCTATCATATCGTATCCAGCATCCGCCAGAAGTTCCGTCAACGTTCCTGTTCCGCAACCCAGATCCACTACAATGCGCTGTTCTGCTGCCAAGACATCCTCATGTTCCGCCTTTTGCACCATTGTGTATTTTTTCAATAGGGCATCGATATATTCCGCCCACTCTTCATAGGGCGTATCATCCATAAAAGTATCATATACGCTTGCAAAGTCCGTATACGTTTCCATATTTCATACCTTTCTTAATTCGTAACAGTTCAGTACCCTCTTACTATTCACATCCCGCCCTTTAAGCCTCTACAATTTCTTTCAAATGAGCGAGCATAATATCCATTTCTTCTTCCGTACCTACCGTAATCCGCAAATGATTATCAATTCTTTGCCTGTCCCAGAAACGGACGAATATCCCTTTTTCCTTCAATGCAGCAAATATCTCTTTTGCAGCCACCTTCTCATGAGAGGCAAAAATGAAATTACCTTTGGAATCGGGAAAAGAAAATCCAAGTTTCTTTAATTCCATCTTTACCCGTTCTCTCGTCGCAATTATTTTCCCCACTGTCTCCTGAAAATAAGCAGTATCCTTCACTGCCTCCGCCCCTAACACAATCGAGGGCATATTCATCGTATAAGAATTAAAGGAAAACTTCGCATCATTTAAGTAGGAAATCAACTTAGGGTTCCCCATAGCAAATCCAATGCGCATTCCTGCCATGGAACGTGACTTAGAGAAAGTCTGCACTACAAGGAGATTGTCATACTTCCCGATAAGCTCCAGGCAGCTTCTGCCGCCGAAGTCCACATAGGCTTCATCGATAATAACAACACTTCCCGGATTAGCCCCGATAATTTCTTCAAGTACCTCTAACTCCTCCAAGATACCGGTAGGCGCATTCGGATTAGGAATGATAATTCCACCGTTTTCTTCCAAATAATCTTCTTTTCTAATCTTAAAATCTCCCGTAAGCGTCTTCGTCTCATAGGGTATCCGATAAAGCTGCGCCCATACATCATAGAAGGAATAAGTAATATCCGGGAAATAAATTGGTTTCTCCGAATTAAAAAATGTTAAAAATGCCATCGCCAGTACATCATCGCTTCCCACCCCGATAAAAAGCTGATCCTGACTTATATGATAATATTCACAAAGAGCTTCTGCCAATGCTCCCGCCGAAGTGTCCGGATATAGACGAAACTGATCTGCATCCATCTGTGACAACTTCTCTCGCACTCCCGGAGCCGGCGGATAAGGGCACTCATTCGTATTTAACTTAATGATTCCCGGTTTCTTCGGCTGTTCTCCCGGCACATAGGGCTCTACCCTTCTGACATTCCCTTCCCAACGAATAGAATCTAACTCTTTATGAGTGTTCTCTAACTCTTTATGAGTGTTTTCCAACTCTTTGTGCATATAATATTACCTCCACTCTCCTGCCATTTTTTGATATTCTTTCGCCTGTTCTTCCATCCCAAGACATCGATAGCATTCCGCTAATCCAAGAAGCGGTTTATCTCCTTTGCTTCGGATATCCAACAAGCTTTCTGTTTCAAAGGCCGCATTGTAGAACCATACCGCTGCCTCTGCATAGTCCTTTTCCTTCTTATAGAAATTCCCGAGTTCCATACAGATTTCAGAACATCCTTCACTGGCAATTACCTTCATGGCATACTTATGAAACTTTAGCTTATCTCCCCTAAGTCTTGCCGCCTTCGCTGTCACGCAAGCCGCCTCCTTTACTTCCTCCGCCGACCGCTGCGTATCATTGCAAGAGGCTTCAAAGAATTCTTCTGCTTCCAGAAAATCCTCCTTCTCTCCTGCAATAAAAAGTTCTCTGGCATAGAGATTATGCAGACGCTGTGACAATCTTTCTTCTCCGCAAGCCCTGCGAAATGCTTCCAAGTCCCTCGCTGCATGGCTTTCCTCTTGTTCGTGAATAATCTCTATCTCGCTGTCAAAAACTAAGGCTTTCGTCCGCACCGTTTCATGAATCGGATCGATCCATGTGAAGTTTCTTATTCTCTTAAACAGCTTCGGGCGGTACTCCCTATCATAATTATAGACAGATCCGAACTGAAGCTGGTTGCTATAATACATCTGCACGATTTCGATTTCCGGCAGCAAATTCTGCTTTAACAAATGAAATCGTTCCCTGTTCACTTTATCGAGCACCTCATCCGCATCCGCAGAATATATGTATCCCTTCGTCGCTTTGGAAAACGCATAATTTCTCGCTGCCGCAAAATCATTTACCCATTCGAAATCATAGATTTTATCCGTATACTTACGCGCGATTTCCTTCGTTCTATCCGAAGACCCCGTATCTACGATAATAATCTCATCCATCAAGTCCGCCACGCAGGATAAACAACGTTCCAGAATCTTTTCCTCATTCTTCACTATCATACAAAGGCTTATCGTTATCATATTCCACCCATACCTTTTAACCCCCAATGCGCAGACCTGCTAAATAGTATCACTTTATACTAACGCAGTATCATTCGGAAATCAAGAACCCCTTTTTCATTTTATGCCTATTTTCTTTATAAACTTCCATAAATATCCATAAAATTCACGCCCGAACGATGAGAAAAAATCTTCTCCACCTTTCGGGCGCAAATCTGCTGAATAGTTATCATCCATCAATAATCTAATTATAAAACCTTCGACAAGAATTCTTGCAACCTTGGACTTTTAGGATTGGAGAAGAAATCTTTCGGCGAATTTTCTTCCATGATAACTCCTTCATCCATAAACAGTACTTTGGTTCCCACTTCCCTGGCAAATCCCATTTCATGGGTTACCACGACCATTGTCATTCCGCTCTCAGCCAGTCCCTTCATAACGTCCAGAACTTCCCCTACCATCTCCGGGTCGAGTGCTGAAGTAGGCTCATCGAACAGCATAACCTTAGGGTTCATCGCCAGAGAACGCACAATCGCCACTCTTTGCTTCTGTCCGCCGGATAGTTGGGCCGGATAAGAATCCGCTTTTTCCAGTAATCCTACCCTCTCCAAAAGCTTAATCGCACTCTCAGAAGCCTCTTCTTTACTCATAAGCTTCAACTTAACAGGCGCGAGGGTGATGTTATCCATAATAGTCAGATTGTTAAATAAATTGAAATTCTGAAATACCATTCCCATGTGCTCTCTGACTTTATCGATATTCGTCTTCGGGTCTGTAATATTCACCCCATCAAACCATATCTCTCCGCTCGTCGGAATCTCAAGCAGATTCATACAACGCAAAAACGTACTCTTTCCTGAACCGGAGGGCCCGATTACTACAACCTTCTCCCCCTGCTTCACATGATAATTTACACCTCGAAGTACATGATTATTTTCAAATTTTTTATGCAAATCTTTAACGATTATCACTCTTACGCAGTCTCCTTTCGAATCTTTCAAGCAGAATGGTCAATAGTTTAATTACTGTGAAATAAATAACTGCTGCACCGATTAAAGGCATAAATGCTTCATACGTTCTGGAAGCGATTTGATTAGCAACGCGCGTCAAGTCCGTCAGACTCACATAACCTACAATTGCAGTTTCTTTCAACAATACGATAAACTCGTTTCCAATAGGAGGCAGTACGTTCTTTATCGCCTGTGGTATAATAATATTTATCATCGTCTGTGTTTTGGAAAGGCCAAGAGAGCGTCCTGCCTCCATCTGACCTTTATCTACTGCCAAAATACCTGCACGTACAATTTCCGCTACATAGGCACCACTGTTAATACCGAAAGATAAAACAGCCACCATAATACCATTTTTACTATTGGCAAATATAATAAACCACATAATCATTAATTGGAGCACCGCCGGCGTTCCACGAATCACATCTATATAAATATCAGCAATTATTGCCCATATTGTTTTCTTCCCATTTCTCCTTACAGATAGCTTCATAAAAGCGAGAAGCGTACCTATCACCATACCGATTATCGCTGCAAAAAGTGCAACTTGCAGGGTAACTCCCAATCCATTCAAATATAACTTCCACCGGTCCCCCGAGATAAATGCGGCTTCAAACATCTTCTCCACTCTATCCATTACTTGCATATCTTTTTCCAGCCTCTCTTACTAAATTTTCATTTGCTGTTCTGCGTATTCTTACGGCCCGCGTAGTAAATGCACCGATCTCTTAATAGTGCCTTTTCTCTTCCTGCTCCATAACGAGGATAAGGAGGATAGCAGTTCCCTGCCATCCTCTTACTAATCTGTCAATTCGTAACTGTTCAGCACTCTTACGGTCAGCGCAGTAAATGCCCAGACCTGCTGAACCGTTACTTTCATTCATTTATTTCATTCTAATTCTCTATGTACTCACTCACCAGAGAATCAAAAGTGCCATCATCAATCAGCTCTTGTAACGCGGTATTGATTTTATCCGCAAGTACGGTATCGCCCTTCGGCATTGCAATTGCATACTCCTCAGCCTCAAAATCAAACTGAGCGCCATCTACTGCTGTTACCTGACCTTCGAATTTAGATTCGAATACAAGGGCGGGATTTTTATCAATGATCACGCAGTCAAGTCTTCCGTTAACCAAATCGTTCACTGCATCTACTGCTTTATTATACTGCGAAGTTGTCGCATCTTCAATCTCTTCTGCAATAAAATCTCCCGTAGTGCCAAGCTGTACACCAATTGCTTTTCCTTTCAGGTCATCTGCCGTTGCAATGTCAGAACCTTCCGGCAAAATCACATACTGAACAGCATTGTAATAGGAATTGGAGAAATCAACCGCCGCTTTTCTCTCGTCAGTTACTGTCATACCTGCAATCGCAACGTCGATTTTACTTCCGATAGAAGAAACTAAGGATGCAAATTCCATATTATCTACCTGCACCTCAACACCCAGTTTTTCGCCAATTGCACGGATTAAAGCGATGTCGAAGCCATCTGCCTCTCCGTTGTCATTCATATATTCAAAAGGAGGGAATTCTGCATTCGTTCCTACATTCAGCACACCATCTGCTAATGCGGAGGAATCTTCCGATACCTCTCCTTCTCCTGCAGGAACTTCTTCCTCCGTTGCCGCATCTTCTGTCGTCGTTTCAACTTCTGACGCTGTATCCGCGGGAGCTGCTTCTCCTGCTGTATTGCCGCATGCCGTTAACAAGGACATGGACAAAATCGCTGCCATCATCGCTACCACTAATTTTTTCATAATAATAACCTCATCTTTCTATTTCTCTTTAATATAGGTCAGCATATCATGTTCATACTTTAAAATCAATAATGTATATGCATGTTTTTTGATTTTATTGCATTTTTATACATCCACTTATAATCTGAGCGGTATTTCTTCATCAATCCATACAGACAATCTTCTGTCCCCTGCTGTCACCACGAGCTCCTTGCCCTTATTCCTTCCTACGAACAACTGTCCCGGTTTCAAGCAATACTGTCCGGTAACGGATTGCTCCAATATCATAAGCGGAAGATTCAATTCGAAGATTCCCCCCTTCCTTTTCACAATACCACTTCCCGCATAATGATACTTTCCCTCTCCATCGTTATGATAGATTCTTACCGTTCCAAACAGCAGGTAAATCAACCATAGAATTCCTGCTGCTCCTACAACACCCCCCATGGTAAAGGCAGCCGCTTTCATTATATTCGCACTTCCATTCTCACGCTTTATACTTTGCACAGGGATCTCTTCTCTTTCAGGGGGCGCCGACAATGGCTCTTGTTTCTTCGTTTCCCTTTTCACCTCATAATTCTGTTCTTCTTCTCTTAGCACCATTCCCGGCGTCTTTCGGGATTTTCCCTTCACTTCTTTTGCACCGCTCTTCTTTTTTACCGCCGGCTTCTTTACCGATAATATGGGAAGCTCTTTTTCTTCTTTCTTCTCATCTATTATAGGAGTTGCCTCGGTATTCTCACCATCGGACTCTCGATTATTTCCACTCCCTTCACCATTGCCTTTATTTCCATTTCCTCCCCCTGCCTTCTTGGAACTATCTTCTTCCGAATCGGTATCCGGTACTTCTTCCTCCTCTTCCTCGTCAGATTCTTCTTCCCGTGGCTCTTCTTCCTTCACTTCCTCCTTCACCTCATCCTCCACTTCTTCCTTCACTTCCTCCTTCTCAACGAAAAGTTCCTTCTTCGCTGTATTATCGCATCGATCTCTCACAAGAATGTGGAAGGTTCCCACGCCTTCTATTCTGCTTTGATTCTCTTCACTCCAAGTCTTTCCACCATCATAGGAATAAGCCTTCTCAGCCAGCCCACTCCCTTGGCTTCCATCCGGCTGCAGATCTTTAGCCTTTATGTTTATCATTTTCTCCTTCTTATCGTAAGACACCATTTCAATGACAGGAGCGTTTTTATCAATGGTATTTACCGTTATCGACAGATGCAATTGTTCTTTATGAATATCCTCATTTGTTGCTTGCAGTACCGCTGTATAAGTTCCGTTTTCCGTCACCTCTATCCGATTACCTTCACCTATCTTTTCCCAGTAAATGTCCTGCTCTCCTAACTTCAGAAAGTTCCCTTCGGTTTCTATAGAATTCAATTCCTCATAGGACGCTTCTAATCTCTGAGCACCCGCAGTCCAACTGTTGTTATGATTGATAATTGAGATTCTGGCATAAGGTGTTTCTTCCTCCCTTTTGCAGCTCCTCTTATAAAACTCTATCGTTTCTTCCGTATTGCCGCAGTTTATCGCATAAGCATCTATACTTTGTTCATTCTTCCCGCAGTTTCTTTTATAAGAATCAATGGTCTTTTCCGTTTTTCCACAGCTATTTTTATAAGATTCTACCGTTTCTGCCGTACTCCCGCATCCTAACTGCCAGGTTTCCACCGCCTCGCTGCCTTTGGCACAGACAAGCCGCCACTCTTCTATTGTTGCCTCTCCTTTCGTGCATATCAGACTCTGATAATCATGATTCTTGTTAAAACGCTGACATGTCCAGCACATATAATGTGTCGCATCTGTCATTCCGGCCCCACAGGACGTATGCCAATAACTTCCCTTTATTTCTGCATGCTGTGTATTCCCGTGATGGGAACAATAATTATTCTCTGTCCGCAGTACCTGCAAAGCGCCCTTGTATTCCATATTGCACCTTTCCGTTTTGTAACAATCGCTCGTATGTGTGTGATACACCGGCTCATAGCATCCTCCTCCAACCTCTGTATGCACATGATATACGGGAACGCTATAGCAGCCGCCACCCGCCGAAGCCGAGCCCCTATGAACATGCTTCACCGGAGTCTGATAACAGCCACCTCCTGATACGGAAGAACCGCTATGGGTGTGATACACCTTTTCGGCAAAACAGCCTCCTCCGGCAACAGCATTTCCCGTATGAAGATGATAAATCGGCATACGGTAACATCCACCTTCCACACTGGCACTGCCTTCGTGGTGATGCCGCACCGCCTCCTGATAACATCCGCTTCCTTCCTGCTCACTTCCTATATGGTGGTGATAAATCTCCTGTGTTACAACCTTCCGGGAACTTTCTTCTTCTGCTCTTACCAATACCGGACGCTGTCCTGACAAAGTAAGTATCAACACCAATGCGATAACGGCAGTTCTTTCACATCTCCCTATCCTTCTAAATTCCCCTAACTTCACATTCTTCCAATTCCTCATAAACATCCCTCCATACAAATTCATCCAATCATATACCTTGTCCGCAAGCGGCCATGGTATGTTTTTTGCACACTCGCTTTGCTCGGCGCAGTATAATATAGTTAAAATATTATACCTTGTCCGCAAGCGGCCATGGTATGTTTTTTGCACACTCGCTTTGCTCGGCGCAGTATAATATAGTTAAAATATTATACCTTGTCCGCAAGCGGCCACGGTATGTTTTTTTGCACACTCGCTTTGCTCGGCGCAGTATAATACTATTAAAATATTATACCTACATATCTACGTTCTTCACGATACTACCATCTATTGTCTTCTACTGTGTGAGTACACTTTCTTTTTATAAAGCAGTGCAGATCTTCTTAATGGAACCATAAAAACCAGGGCAAACACAAAAAACCCATCTAACGGATTTTACTTTCCAATAGACAGGTTCACAATTTATATTCATTTTCGCTCCACAGTTCTATATCAACTATAACATGTATAATTCCATTTGTCCATTAAAATACAAATAACTCTTTTACCCGATAATACAGTTCAGGATTCGTTCTTCTCACATTTACACTCAAATCTCCTCCTCCGAAGACCACTCCGAATCCGTAAGCTGCCTGAAGAAGAAATACAACAACAATTACTCCCATTAACATACGGTAGTATGCACCGCCTTCTGCCTTCTCAATAAAAAGAAGCATCACCAGCACCGCCGCAAACCACATGCCCCATATCATATCCACCATATATCGCTGTAATATGCCCGCTCCGGTCACATCCACAATACCGATCATAAGAGAAATTGCTATACTGGTCAGTACAATCCCATAGATTCCCTTCCGCTTAAGTTCCATTCTTCCCTTCTTTGTAAACAGAACAAAAAGTACCCAAGTGAATACATTGCATGCTAACAAACCTCCATAAGTATACTCCGCATTCAGTTTCCCCATATAAGAAGCAGAGGTAATCTGATTACCTAATAAGTAGGGAAAATCGCTTCCTATAAACGGCGGCTGCAGGAAATAATGCCATAGGCCGAGAAAAGTCTGCTGTAACTGAAAGCTTCTTCTTGTCATATCGTTGCTGGTCAGGCTATAAGTTGCACCGAAGTCGAACGGCGAAGAAAACCTGGCTCCATTATAATACATAATCCCTATTGCTATCACCACGTAAGGTATGCAGATACATACGGTGTTCCATAACGAACGCCTGGAAAATAGTTCACGTTTCTTTATCACCTCTTCCCAGAAAAGAGGAACTGCCAGAATAGAAAACAGCAGCATTTGCGGCCTGCAGCCCGCCACCAACGCCATACTCAGGGAACCGAGAAGAAAATAAATCTTCTTCCGCTTTTCTTCCGCATATTTTCCTTTGATCCACAACCAAAGTCCACCCACTGTAAACATGGTCGCAGCTATAATCGGTGCATGATACAAATCAGGACGGATAATAACCGTTAAATAAGTACCGCACATCACTGTCATTGTACTAAGAAGCAGGTAGATAGCAAAAGGAATTTTCGAAAACCATCTTTTTATCACCTCTCCATACAAGACAAATACTGAAGCAATGAAGCCACTATAATAAAGAAAGACAACAAAATAATTCGGAAGATGATGTCCGGTCAGCAGGTAAAAAGGCAGGTAAAACATAAGCTCAGGCACTACTCCGAAATACACGTAATATTTTCCCTCATAATAAGCATAATCCGCTCTGTAATCAATCCTATTTGCCTGTAGATAGATAGTATCGTAAGGGTTAGATACATTCCTAAGTTCTTCGGAAGGCTCTATATCCAGAAATAGCTGTCCCTTTGCCATTGCCTCCGCCAATTCCTGGTATTGTTTGTGATGCGGCCATGGAGAAATACGGGCAACCGGATTCACATTGGTAAGACGAAAAGCCATACCTATTAACAATACGACGATCGAAACCATAACGACTTGCTTCACCTTTCCTTCTATTTTTATCGAAGTATTCCTCAACAAATAAAATAGAAGGGATATTCCAAAGAAAAATAAAAGTCTCTCCGGGTGAAAAGAAAAAGGTATGTAAGTATTCGCCCGAATCTCCCCCACCTTCACTACACTTCCCGGTACCACATCCAACTGCACAATAATCTCTCTTACCTTCCCCGAAGGATATAAATTGGTAAAAGAAGTTCTAGAGATTCCGGGAACCAAATAGTTCTCAGGTAAGCTATAAAAATAGTGGTTTCCTTCATCTGTCAGCCATAACGTATAAGGAATCGCTGCATCTTCAGAAAATTCTGCCGCAATAGACAGATTATAAAGCTCTCGGTCAATCTGAGGAAGCCGCATCTGTAATACACCTTCCCGGACAATATATTCCCCTATTCCTTTCTCTAACAGTTCTCCTCCTTCTACCACCATTTCTTCACTCGAAAAGATAATTTCCTCTCTATAATACAGGCTTTTCCATGAAGAAAAATTACAGAGAAATACTTCTGCCATCAACGCTCCTATGATTAGCCATATAACGGGCATGACCTTTTTTCCTCCCAGCGTCATTCCTTACTCTCCCTATCCTTTTATCATTCGTATTTTATGCCGTTGCAATTCACAGTGACCATTCCATATCTTATGTATAGGATGGCACAGTTTCATTTTCCAACTTCCCATCCGGCTCTATCGCGGACATTGATAGCAGCTTTTCAAATTCTTCCTCCGGCATTGGCCGTGAAAAATAAAATCCTTGTATGGTATTACATCCCAGATTTCTTAGAAATTCATATTGTTCTTTTGTCTCAACTCCCTCTGCCGTAACTTCAATATGAAGTTCTTGTGCCAGATTGATAACACTGGTTATAATCTTCTGCCCTTTCGGATCATCGAAATCATCCACAAAACTTTTATCCAGCTTCAACACATCGATTGGAACGGATTTTAACATCATAAGGGAAGAATATCCTGTACCAAAGTCATCCATCTGTATACTAAATCCCATAGCATGAAGGGTGTCAATAATCTGGCATAATTCTTCTTTGTTCTCAAAGATAGCACTTTCTGTCAATTCGAGCTGCAAGTATCTTGCCGGCACTTCGGCTTGCTCCACCATCTCTTTATACTCTTCCATAAAATTATCGCTATATAAATGTCTTCGAGAGAGATTGACGGATATCGGTACTGTATGTCCGCCCGCTTTCAGCCATTCCTTCTGCTTCCTACATACTTCTGCAAATACATATTTATCCAGATAATTAATAAATCCACTCTTTTCCGCGAGCGGAATAAAGCGCCCCGGCATCATTATGGAACCATCGCGCCTTTTCCAGCGTACCAACGCTTCTGCCCCTACAAGTTTCTTCGTCATAACATTATATTTAGGCTGATAATATACAATAAATTCCCGGTGTCTCAGTGCCCGTTTCATCTGGTCCGCCAATAACTTATCATTCAGCAGTTTGTGCTTAAAATCATCATCATAAAATGTATATGTGGTATCTTCTTTCCCCTTTACAGCAGAATGAGCCATAGTTGCATAATTCATCATATTTTGTATCTCTTCGCTCTTATCCTTTACAAGATAAATGCCGAGTGTGGCTTTCAACATATATTCACTGATATTATTAGAATAACTTTTCTGTAAGATTTCAAGAAAATCTTCCACCCTCTCATGCAACTCTTCCCTGCTATCGAAAAACCAAAGTACCACATATTGATCCGCGATGCGTCTTGCGTAAACCTCATCTGCCCGGCTGCATATCCTCCAGATTCTCCATATATAACGCAGCGTTGCATCCCCCGCTTCATATCCAAATAGCTCATTCACAATTTTAAACTGATCGATATCCATCACGATATAAGCCGCACTTAACGATGTTTTCTTCAACCGCTGCGCTGCTTCCGCACAAAATCTCGCATAGGAATATCCTCCTGTTACCGTATCCACATATAAAATATCAGTAAGCTCCTTTTGTTTCTTCTTCTCCGTTTGGATGATATAGGAGATAAGAATCCCATATGCAATAGCCAATATACCGCAAAGTACATAGGTAAGTATCATAATATTATTTTTGGTGGAATCCATAATGTCGGCCGGAACCACGCTCAAGACATACCAGTCTCTAATCGGAAGGGGGGAATAGTACATGTATTTATCTACTTTATTGTGGAAATATATATATCCGCTCTTATTATATTGCAAATCCTCCCGCATATTACGAACAACTTTGGAATTACTTGCAGAACTATTCTCCAAGGCTGTATATATATTTTCATATTCAGCAAATCCGCCATGAGCAGCCGTATTAATTACTATATTTCCATTTGTCTCTACGATATATGAATATCCCGCCCCATCAAAAATAGAGACAGAAAGCATTTGTTGTATTTCATCAATCCCATGAGTGCTAAATACCACCGCATGAACTTCATTATTTTTATAAATAGGTACACTAAATACGATAATGTCCTCCCCATTAGTTTGAGACCTAATCCGTCTCGATATCACCCTTTTTCCTTTCATGCTTCCTAATATATTTTCTTTGTCACCTAATTCCAATTGCTTCTGATCCGTCGTATAAGTCGTTCCATCGGCCATAATAATCCCAATTCGTTTCAAGGAATGCTGCTTCACTTCCTTTTGTAGTTCTTTCAGCTCCCTCTCCGGTTCAAACACTTCACAATCGGCTAATCGGTTGGCTACCGCCTCTAAAAGGATAAATTTCCCTTCTACTTCTTTATTTAGAATCACGACGTTCTGCTCTGAAGTCTCCTTCAATACACTTACAATCTCTTCGTTTAACTCTTGCTCCAGCCTGTCCACATAAATTACCAAAGTCACTGCCAATGCACAGCAGAAGATGCCCACTATCAACAATGGTTTCCACACTTTATTTTTTATCCACATAGCTTATATTTCCTCCGCAGATTCTGCGTTTATTTCTTCAATTTTTGGCGAATATCCGATTTAATTTTATCATATATCATAATATGACACAATAAAACAAATAACAAAATATTTCAATAGGATTAACACCTTTACACTTTAATGAACAAGGCATTTCCTATAAAATGTAATAACGCTTGCACACTGATGGAAGCGTTATATCTCCTATAATAAAAATAAGAAAGCCCCTCCTTTTATAAAAAGAAGATTGCTTTCTTATTTATTATAGCTTCTATCAGTTCCTTATCTGTCTGCCTTCAGCATCCATATGATAAGCATTTCTATAAATCAACTCCGATACAGGAACAATCTCGAATCCCTTATCTTGCAGCCCTTTTATAAGGCTCTCCAGTGCATCTGCTGTAAACTTAGCACCATTATGACACAGCACAATGGATCCGTTTTCCAACTGTTCACTATTCAGCACCCTATCTAAAATAGCGTTCACACCATAATCCTTCCAATCTAATGAATCCAAATTCCACTGGATCGCATAATAACCACATTCCGATGCCGCATTTATGACACGATTATTATAGTCACCGTATGGAGGTCTGAACAGGAACATTTCATACCCTGTTAATTCCTGTACTTTTCTATGTACCTCCAGAATCTCTTCCTTACACTGCTGTTCCGATAGTTGAGACATGTTTTTATGGTTATCGCTGTGGTTTCCCAAATCGTGACCTGCTGCCAAAATAGCTTTCACATCCTCAGGATAAGCTTCCACCCATCCACCTGTCATGAAGAAAGTGGAATAAATATTATTTTTTTTGAGGATTTCTAATATACGCGCTGTGTCCCCATTCCCCCAAGCCGCATCAAAGGAAAGAGCTATCTGTTTTTTCTCAGTTTCCACAGAGTAAATAGGAAGCGCCCTTCCATTTACACTACTGCTGACGGTAACAGAAGCCGGCAGAACGGATATCGCTCCCCTTACGATCGCCAAGGCGGCAAACAAGAATACAATAGCTTCCACTCCTCTTATCATTAGCACTTTTCTATACTCCTCTTCCGATTGTTCTTCTTCTCTCTTCGGAAAAATCTCACCTATTTTCTTTCTCACCTTTTCAATATATCGATTCATAGACAAAACACCCGGCATAACTGTTGTTACAGTATATGCCGGGCATAGGTTGTCATATGTTTCGTAACTGTTCAGAATACTAAACGCACTTCTTAGCATATTTCTCTGTAATACGAACGAGCAGTTCCACAATCTTCTCCATGGATTCCACGCAGATATACTCATACCTTCCGTGGAAATTGTGTCCTCCCGTACAAATATTCGGACAAGGAAGTCCCATATAGGATAACCTCGCACCATCTGTTCCTCCTCGAATCGGTATCACGATCGGGAGAACTCCAAGCTCCTCCATGACTGCCTTCGCATTATCCACAAGATGCATATCCTTCTCGATAATCTCACGCATATTGTAATAAGAATCCTTAAGATCAATGGTAAAGGTTCCCTCACCATATTTCTCGTTTAAGAAACTTCCTATGCTAAGAAACAATTCTTTTTTCTGTTCAAATTTTTCCCTGTCGTGGTCTCTTATAATATATTCGGCTGTCGCTTCTTCCACCGTTCCATGCAAGGCGTCCAGATGATAGAATCCCTCATACTCCTCCGTATACATCGGATTTTCCCATACCGGGAGCATCGATTGGAACTCCTGAGCGAGAAGCAAGGCATTTTTCATCTTATTCTTTGCATCTCCGGGATGCACGCTGCGACCTCGAATCGCAACCTTCGCTCCTGCCGCGTTGAAATTCTCATACTCCAGTTCACCCAGCCTGCCGCCGTCCACCGTATAGGCATAATCCGCACCGAACAGCTTGACATCGAAATAATCAGCACCCGCTCCTATTTCCTCATCCGGAGTAAATCCAATTCTTATTTTGCCATGAATAATCTCAGGATGTGTCAGAAGATATTCCGCCATCGCCATAATTTCAGCAATTCCTGCTTTGTCATCCGCACCGAGCAATGTAGTACCATCTGTTACGATTAAGCTTTTCCCTATATAAGAAAGCATCTCCGGGAAGTCCCTGGTCTTCATCACGACATTTTCCTGAACATTTAATACAATATCATTTCCATCATAATTTTCCACAATACGGGGATTCACATTCCTGCCTGTAACGGCCGGAGAAGTATCCATATGAGCAATAAAACCGATAACGGGTGCATTTTCACACCCCTTGGATGCCGGAACGGAAGCATACACGTAACAATGTTCCTTATCCAGAACAATTTCCTCCGCCCCCATCTCCTCTAACTGCCTCACCAGAACATTGGCCAAGTCATACTGCTTCGCCGTACTTGGAGTAGATATACTCCCATCCTGCGATTCCGTATCTATCTTCACATATTCCATGAAATTCTCTATTACTTTCGACATACTCCTTTTCCTTTCCTGCCGGAGATATCTTATACCTTGTCCGCAAGCGGCCACGGTATATTTTTTTGCACACTCGCTTTGCTCGGCGCAGTATAATATCGCTAAAATATTATACCTTGTCCGCAAGCGGCCACGGTATATTTTTTTGCACACTCGCTTTGCTCGGCGCAGTATAATATCGCTAAAATATTATACCTTGTCCGCAAGCGGCCACGGTATATTTTTTTGCACACTCGCTTTGCTCGGCGCAGTATAATATCGCTAAAATATTATAATATTGTAGCAATATTATACTTCTTTCAATCCCTGTGCCAGCTCGTGGATGGAACCGAGTATCTTTCTGCATTCTGCCATTTGCTCCACTGAACTTTCTGCAGATTTCACGCCTTCTTCCGAAGCCGCGGCCACCTCTTCACCAGTCGCTGACAATTGAGAGATATTCTCCGATATCACTCCGGTCGCCTGCATAATATTATCTATTGTCTCTTCCAAACTTGCGATACTGCCCGCAAGTTCCATGACCTCATCATTGATCGTTTCGAATTTCTCCTTCGTAACATCGATCATCTTAGCCTGTTCGTCAATTACATCTACCGAATGGTTCAGATTCTCTGCGGCCTCCTTAGCATTCTCAATTAAATCGGAAATAATTCCTCCAATTCGTTCCGTCGCCCCCTTCGTCTGGTCGGAGAGCTGTCTGATTTCCTCGGCAACCACTGCAAATCCTCTGCCGGCCTCTCCTGCTCTGGCAGCTTCAATAGAAGCATTCAGGGCAAGCAGATTCGTCTGTGCAGAAATATTCATAATATCTCCTACTATATTCCTAACTTCATCCACTCGTTCCGTCAGCCTGGTGGTGGCATCCACCGTCATTTTACTGGACTCTTCCACACCGCTCGCCTGCTGCATCAAACGATTTACAAATTCTACTCCATCCGCTACATTTTCAGATGCTGTAATGGATACCTCTATAATCTTAGCGGTTTCCTCTCCTGCCTTATGAGCACTTTCCTGAATGTTCGTACACATCAGTGCCTGCTCTTGAATCGCATGAGCTGTGCTTTCCGTACTTTCTGCAATATCTGACATCGTGGCACTATTAGCATCTACACTCTCCTGTAAAAGGATCAGCATCTCATTCGCTCTCTCAAAGTCTTTTCCTATGTTCTCCGCAACCAGAACCATCTTCCCGGAAGAAGTCTGCTGCTGTCTCGCCCCTTCCTGGATGCTTTCTACTTTCTCTTCGTTAAACTTCTCTATGAGATTCATCGCTACATAAGCGATCACACATGCAAGAATCGATATTCCCCATCGAACCAAGGCGGAATCGAGCTTAATTGTACCAAGTGACATCTCCCTAACCGTAAAAATCACATTACCTACAATAATAAAAACACTGCCAACAGCCGCAAAGCGCTTCTTCAAATACATCATGGAAGCTGTCATAATCGGAAATGCATATACATAGGACATTTCCGCACTGCTTACGCACATAAGCACCAAAAAAGTAAGAGCCCCGCAGCCCGTTAATATAGACCCGCATATTCTTCGTCCATTAAAAATAAAAAAGCCCACAATACTGATAATAAGCATTAGAGCAGGGGTTATCAATCCTATATACGTTGCTGGTCGTATGTTCTCCCCTGTTACCTCCCTGAGCATTGAAATAGCGCTGAATATCAATATGAATATAATAAAAATCAAGACCTTCCTATCGATTCGTGCGTATTGTTCCCTTGTCATCTCTTCATCCTCCAACCAATCTTACATAGTTTTAATCCTTATTTATTAATATATCACTACATAGAAAAAAGTTAAAGACAAATTCTCCCTTTTTTTATTTTTTATGTCATATTTCTCCTATTATCTCATTATTATCTTTCCAAAAGTGCGTAATTCTTAACAACTTTTTTATATACAAATATATTTTTTTCATATATAATGTATATGCAAATCGATAGGGATTAACAAAATATAGTTTATCCCTTATCATAACCAACATATTTAAGGAGGTATTATTTTATGGACAGTGACCCTGTCGCCCGAACAATTATTTCTCAGCTTCTATTTCTCGTCTTTCTAACCTTGGTGAATGCGTTTTTCGCCGGAGCGGAAATGGCGGTGGTCTCCGTAAACAAGAATAAGATTAAGCGTCTGGCATCTGCCGGTAATAAAAAGGCTGCCTTAATTCTTCATCTTTCCGAGAATTCCACCAGCTTTCTCTCCACCATCCAGGTAGCGATTACGTTCGCAGGATTCTTTTCCAGTGCATCTGCTGCAACCGGTATTTCACAGGTACTTGCCGGCAGAATGGCTGAAATGGCAATTCCTTATAGCGGGACGCTTGCTGTGGTAATTGTTACACTTATCTTGTCCTATTTTACATTAGTTTTCGGCGAATTGGTTCCTAAGAGAGTCGCCCTGCAGAAAGCAGAAGGTTTTAGTCTCTTTTGTGTAACCCCCATCTACTATGTATCTATCGTTATGTCACCTTTTATCAAGCTCCTATCTCTCTCCACCAACGGGTTTCTTCACCTGATTGGCATGAGCTCCGCCTCTCTCGAAGAGGAAGTATCCGAAGAAGAGATTAAATCCTTGCTTGAAACGGGTCAGGAAACCGGTGTTTTCAACGATATTGAGAAGGAAATGATTACTTCTATCTTCTCCTTTGATGATAAAAAGGCGAAGGAGGTAATGACGCCGAGACAAGATATGGTCGCTATCGATATTTCTAAATTCCGAGACGAATATCTGGATACTATTTTACAAAGTAAGCGTTCCAGAATTCCTGTTTACGATAAAAATATGGATACTATCATCGGAATACTCTCAGTAAAAGACTTTATGATTAAAGCAAAGGAACAGTCTTTTACTAATGTCAATATAAGGGAGCTGTTGCAGAAACCTTATTTTGTCCCTGAAAATCAAAAGATAGACAAGCTTTTTCAGGAAATGCAGAAAAGTAAGATACACATGGCCGTTTTAGTCGATGAATACGGAGGAGTATCAGGTCTTGTCACCTTAGAGGATCTGATTGAGGAAATTGTAGGAGATATCTGGGAAGAGTACGAAGAAGCCGATACCGGAATCGTGGAGCTTTCTTCCGATACTTATCATATCCCCGGCAATACACTTCTATATGACTTAAACGAGGAACTCCACCTTCACATTGTAAGTAACTGTGATACGTTATCCGGTTATCTGATTGAATTACTGGGCTATATTCCTGAGGAGATGCATCTCCCCCTTACCATCAAGACGCCGGAAGCCATTTTCAGCGTTACACAGTTAAAAGACCGCGTCATTACTTCTGCTACGGCAGAAATAATAAATAAACAAAAGGAGAACGAATCATGAGTTTTATTATTGAAGGTATTATGTCTGTCACATGGCAGCAAATCGTGATGTACGGTATTGGCATCCTGCTGATCTGGCTCGCTATTAAGAAGGAATATGAGCCATCTCTGCTATTGCCGATGGGCTTCGGTGCCATCCTTGTCAACCTGCCCGCCTCCGGCGTAATTAATCAGGTATTGGACGGTGTAGGAGAAACACACGGAATTATCCAATGGTTGTTCGAGGTCGGAATCGAGGCTTCTGAAGCTCTTCCAATCCTTCTCTTTATCGGTATTGGCGCTATGATTGACTTCGGCCCTCTTCTTTCCAAACCGGTTATGTTCTTATTCGGTGCTGCTGCACAGTTCGGTATCTTCGCCGCAATTTTATTAGCAACCTTATTCGGCTTCGATTTAAAAGATGCAGCTTCCATCGGTATTATCGGTGCGGCTGACGGCCCGACTTCCATCTTAGTATCACAGATACTTCGCTCCCAATATATCGGAGCGATTGCGGTAGCCGCTTACTCCTATATGGCACTTGTACCTATCGTACAGCCTTTCGCTATCAAACTTGTTACAACGAAGAAGGAGCGTTGTATTCGTATGGATTACAGACCTTCTCAGGTATCCAAATCCATGCGTATCGCCTTCCCTATTATCGTTACATTTATCGTCGGCTTTATTGCACCTTCTTCCGTTTCGCTCGTTGGTTTCTTAATGTTCGGTAACCTCCTTCGCGAATGCGGTGTGCTCGGAACTATGTCTGATACGGCTCAGACCTCACTTGCTAACTTAATTACGCTCTTACTCGGCATTACCATCTCCTTTAGCATGCAGGCAGATGCATTCGTTAACTGGAAGACCCTGATGGTTATGTTAATCGGTCTCTTCGCATTCGTATTCGATACGATCGGCGGTGTACTCTTTGCCAAATTCATCAACCTCTTTTTGCGCAGCAAGATCAATCCTATGGTTGGTGCAGCAGGTATTTCGGCATTCCCGATGTCCTCTCGTGTCGTACAGAAGATGGCTATGAAGGAAGACCCGGGCAACGTTCTTATCATGCAGGCAGCAGGTGCTAACGTATCCGGACAGATTGCTTCTGTTATCGCCGGAGGTCTCGTTATTAACCTCGTAACCAACTATCTGAAATAAGGAGGAAGTTTTAAATGTTAAATGTTGATTGGAACAATGTGCTTATCTCCCTGGAGATTATGTGGAAGGGAATGGCAGGTATTTTTATTTCTACCATTTTGATTATTGCTATTGCTACACTTCTTTCTAAGTTCACTTCGGGCAAGAAAGACAATAGTGAAGAAAATTAAAATATCAAAAAACTAACATCATATAATCAGTAAAGAGACAAAGCGGCTCAAGAACAAATAGTTCTTGAGCCGCTTTTCCCAAACAAAACACCTATTATTAACAAACGAGATTCTGCCACAAAGGAAGTTACGACAAAAACTCATATGATAATAAACTAACTTTATTTTTACTACTGTTTCATTTTAACATGAAGATTGTCGATTCTCAACCGCTTCGCACAATATTTCGCACAATTCTCACATATTACTCATATTATTCATTATACCTCTTTATTTTTAGTTCATAATTTTCTTATTCTTTTCTAATAAACATCATTTTTGTTTAAGAAAATAAACACATCACGTTCATATTTATCCCATATACTATAATTACCAAAAGGAGGTAGATGCCAATTGCATAACCAAAAAGAACAGACACCGAAGAGGCTATCCATGACAGATATTATCTCAACAAACGATAACTGGAACTTATACTCTCATTTTCATGACCATTTCCTAGAATTACTTGCTTATGAAAATCAACGCTCATCGGATTCCGACATCTGGCGGCTTAATTACATATAAGTCTTTTAATCTTTCCCCGCATGAAAATGCGGGGTTTTATTTTTCTTCTACCATATTACTTCGATACTCCTTAGGTGTACATGAGAAAAAACGCTTAAATACCTTGGAAAAATTACTCGGGCTGTCAAACCCACACAATATGGAAATCTCTGCAATCCCAAGATGAGAAGAATACTGTAACATGGATGCTCCCTGCCTCACTCTGTATTTTAATAAATACTGTATAGGCGAAACTTGTATCACTCGTTGAAAACACCGCAGACACTCCCGTTCTCCAATATCCGCTGTCTGCGCAATCTGGCCGAGCTGCAAGTTCTCTGCATAATGTTCATGGATGAAATCTAACATCTTGCGGATGCGGATTGCATCCTGATTCGTTTCAGGATTGTTTCTGTTAATTTCCTCTTCGTATCGTCTATAAAGTAAAGCACAGAACATGGATAATCTCTCTCTTACCCGGAATTCATAGCCGAATTCCCCCTTCGCCATCGCCCCAAATGCTTCCGTAACGTGTTCAATAAGTTCTTCCTGCCAATTCCCCTCTTTCACAAGTTGACTGCCGTCCAGATGAGAATAATGGAGAATAGGTTCTATATATTTTTGAGCAAATATAGAGTTCTTACTTCCCGTAATGAGCATATCTGAAAAAACGAGAGATCGGTATTCACATCTGGGATCAGCCACCGCACGGTGTAATATACCGGAATTGATAAAAGCCGCCTCTCCTTCCCTCACCTTAAAAGCCTTCCCCGGAATCTGAACCTTCATTGTTCCTTCTGCAATATAAATAATCTCGATTTCTTCATGATAGTGCCAGGGGATTTCATCCCACGGGCTTATGCAATGATGGGAGTAAGCCGCACAAGGGAAATCTATCGTTCCATGAGGGCTTAGCTCCCTTCCGGTACTATCCAAATTAAGCATACATTGTTGAAGAGCCATGGCTTCTCCTTTCAGTCGTTTTTCTTATATTATATGTCCATATAAGTATTGTTTCAAGAGATAGAAGGCGGTATTATTACATTACAGTATAATCTATGCTAAGGGAGAACTATCATGACATCTATTTTATTAGTAATTATCTATGTAGCATTCATCAGTCTGGGGTTACCGGATGCCTTATTAGGCTCAGCCTGGCCAGCCATATACAAAGAATTCGGAGTATCCATATCCTATGCCGGAATCATTAGTATGATTATCGCAGGAGGCACTATTATCTCCAGCCTTCTGAGCGATAAAATGATTCGACGCTTCGGTACCGGAACAGTAACCCTTATCAGCGTCGCTATGACAGCAATCGCATTATTTGGTTTCTCTTTCTCCAGTTCCTTCTGGCACTTATGCCTCTGGGGTATCCCTTATGGGCTCGGAGCAGGAAGCGTCGATGCTGCCCTTAACAATTTCGTTGCGCTTCACTATAAATCCCGCCATATGAGCTGGCTTCACTGCTTCTGGGGTGTAGGAGCCACCGCCGGTCCTTATGTGATGGGACTTTGTCTTACTAACGGTTTACAATGGAATTCCGGTTATACGGTAATCGGTATCGTGCAATCCGTACTCGTTATCCTTTTAATCGCCTCATTGCCCCTATGGAAAAATGGAAAAAAGCCAGAAGAGATGCAGGTACATGAACCTAAAGCACTCAGTCTGACCGATACAATAAAACTTCCCGGAGCAAAAGCCATTCTTGTGGCTTTCTTCTGCTACTGTGCTCTGGAATCAACTACCGGATTATGGGCCAGCAGCTATATGGTACTCCATAAAGGTATCGGTACACAGACTGCTGCTAAATGGGCTTCTCTTTTCTACTTGGGAATTACAATAGGAAGATTTGTCTGCGGATTTATTACGGATCGTCTGGGGGATCGGAACATGGTACGCCTCGGACAGGCTATTGCAGGAATTGGTACCCTTCTTCTGCTTCTTCCTCTCGGCACTTCTATGACCCTTGTCGGACTAATCCTTATCGGACTTGGCTGTGCCCCCATTTATCCGAGCCTCCTGCATGAGACTCCTGATAACTTCGGAGCTGACAAGTCGCAGGCTATTATGGGCATGCAGATGGCCTGTGCTTATGTGGGCAGTACCCTTATCCCACCTTTATTCGGCTTAATCGCACAACATATCACCATCCGCCTGTACCCAATATACTTAATCATCTTCGTTGTACTTATGTTCTTAATGGTTGAAAGGATGAATAAAGTCCATGATAAAAATTTATGAAGTAATCTGTTCACTATTTATCATCCGTTCCAGCTTCTTCTTCACATGGATATAGGCAGGAAACAAAAAGACATCTGCAAATATCCAAGCTAACGGACCGGCAAAGCACGCAGCCACGAAGCCAAAGGCGGGAACGAGTAGGATTCCCGCTAAGGTTCTTGCTGCCATCTCACACACGCCGGCAAGAATGGCAAATGTACTAAATCCCATCCCCTGAATCGTAAAACGTAGAATATTTACAAAGACTAAAGGTATATAGAACGCGCTGCTTATTATTAAAAATAATCTCGCATCCGCAAGCAAATGTGTCTCCCCTGCATCGAGGAATAAGGCTGATAGATGCCCACCGAAGAAAAACAGGAAAAAGAATGCGAGGATGGAATAAATAATTCCGAGTACAGAGCTAGCCTTCACTCCTGCACTGAGACGATCTAACTTCCTGGCTCCTACATTCTGCCCGCTGTAAGTTGCCATTCCTGCACCGAGAGCGTCAAAAGGGCAGCAAAAGAAGAGGCTTACTCTGCTGGCAGCAGTAACCGTTGCTACCACACCTGAACCAAGGCTGTTAACTGCTGACTGAAGGATAACGCTTCCAATTGCCGTAATAGAATATTGAAGCCCCATAGGGATTCCCATATTGCACAGCGTCACCATATGATGTAAGTCTATTTTCCACTCTTCCTTCTCGATTCTCAACATCGGGAACCTTCTAATAAAGAGCAGGCACATAATCCCAGATACTGTCTGAGATACAACTGTTCCTATTGCCGCTCCTGCAACTCCCATACCGAATACCAGAATAAATATCAGATCCAAAACAATATTTAATACAGAGGATATCGTAAGGAAAACTAGAGGTGTCTTAGAGTCCCCCATAGCACGGATAATTCCGGACAACAGATTGTAAAGATAAGTGGCCGGAATCCCTAAGAAAATAATAAAAATATAAATATAAGCATCCGCAAAAATATTTTCCGGCGTCTTCATAAGAATAAGAAGGGGACGACAGAAAATGGCGGTCAACGCTGTCATAGCTACCGCGAACAACGCTGACAGCCAGACGCTATTGGCGATAAACCGACGCATACCGGCGAAATCCTTCGCACCGAACTTATGAGCCAACGGAATTGCGAATCCGTTACAGACGCCCATGCAAAAACCGATAATCAGAAAGTTAACAGAGCCCGTACTTCCTACCCCTGCCAGGGCATTCACACCGAGAAACCTTCCTACAATAACCATATTAACAATATTGTAAAGCTGCTGAAATAAAAATCCGAATAAAAGCGGAATGGAGAAACCTAATATCAACTTCATCGGAGAACCGCTTGTCATATCCTTTGTTGAACTCTTTTCCATAGTATGTAATCTCCTAGTATAAGAAAACTTATAACTATACTTTCCCATTACGGCACAAAGAATCTGCAATGCAGATTCTTTGTGCCGAGTATCTTTCTATAATAGTTACAAAAGATTTACTCCATATCTCTTACTACTTTTCTAACCGGTAATACAAAGGTGGGAGTTACCGAAAGTTCATCTACTCCCATATTCACAAACTCTTCCGTAAGAGTTGTATCAGCCCCTAACTCTCCGCAAATTCCTGCCCAAATGCCTTCCTTATGAGCATTATCCACTACCATCTTAATCAATCGTAAAAGTGCTTCATGATGGGAGTCATAAATAGGATCCAGCTTTGCATTCTGCCTATCTATGGCAAGGGTATATTGTGTCAAATCGTTCGTACCGATGCTGAAGAAGTCCACTTCTTTTGCCAACAAATCACTAATAATAGCCGCTGCAGGTGTTTCTATCATAATTCCCTGTTCAACTTCAGCAAAAGGAATACCCTCTCTTGTAAGTTCTTCCTTCACTTCTTGTACGATCGCTTTAATTTGTTTCACTTCGCTCACTGAAATAATCATCGGATACATAATAGAAATCGTTCCAAATACGCTGGCGCGGAATAACGCACGAAGCTGTGTTCTGAAGATATCCGGCTGATCCAGGCAAATACGGATAGCCCGGTATCCCATCGCAGGATTTTCTTCATGTTCTAAACCAAAATAATCCACCTGCTTGTCAGCACCAATATCAAGCGTACGGATAATTACCTTCTTACCCGCCATATTCTCAGCTACTGTTTTATACACTTGGAACTGTTCCTCTTCCGTAGGGAATGTATCCTTCTCCAGGTAAAGGAACTCACTGCGAAACAGCCCAATTCCACAGGCATCGTTCTGCAGAGCACTCGCCACATCGGATACATTCCCGATATTAGCGTAAATATTAATTTTCTTCCCGCTCTTCGTAACGTTCTCTTTTCCTTTTAATTCTAAGAGAAGCTGCTTTTTCTCAAGCTCCCGACGAAGCTTGTCTTCATATTCCTTTAATACAGCTTCCTCCGGGTCCACAATTATTTTACCGGAAAATCCATCCACAACTGCCATTTTACCATTGACATCTGCGGGATAATCTACACTGATCAACGCGGGAATATTCATGGTTCTGGCTAAAATTGCCGTATGGGAGTTCGAGGAACCGAATCTGGTCACAAAGGCCAGCACTTTACTCTTATCCAACTGCACCGTCTCACTCGGAGCCAAATCTTCCGCTACCACAATCACCGGCTCATCTGCATCCAGGGAAGCACCGGCTTTGCCCTGCAGTGCGCTGATTAACCGTTCAGAGATATCCTTTACATCCGCTGCTCTCGCTTTCATGTAATCATCATCCATGGACGCGAACATCTGGGCGAAGTTATCTCCTGTAGATGCTACTGCATATTCCGCATTGATATCCTGTGCTTTAATCATATTGATGATGGAACTTTGATAATCCTCATCCTCCACCATCATCTGATGTACTTCGAAGATCATTGCTCCTGATTCTCCAACCTCCAATACAGCCTTATCATATAATTCCTTCAATTGTTCAATCGTCTTCTTCTTAGCGACATTCAGGCGCTCAAGTTCCTTGCCTGTATCCTCTACATGCGTTCTTTTTACACTCTGATTGTCCTTTTTAAGAATAGCAATCCTCCCAATTGCAATTCCTGAAAAAACAGGCTTTCCTACGAATGTTATCATATCCTCTACCTTTCCAAACCAACATCTTCCGTCTTATCACTTATTCCTGTGGCTTATCTAATTTTGTACTTATAGTTTAAAGCATAACTACGGATAAGTAAATATATAAAACTATGTAACTGTTCCGCACCCCCACAGTTACATGTGAAAATCCATTAAAATCACCTGCGGTGATGGGATTTTCACTTGCCATTCCACATTGTCTTACGGTCAGCGCAGTAAATGCGCAGACCTGATGAAGATGAATAAGTTACAAAACTACATGAGTATGGTTTGTTATTTAGATGGAATAGTCGATAGCATCCTCCCGAATCATCTGACGTTCCACAAGGTCTGCAATGGTAACTCCATCCACCACTTTATCGATGGCATCATTTAATTCTTTCCATACGCTTAATGTTTCACAAGTATCACAACGTTCACATTCATTCACTTCATCCTCCAGACAAGCCACCGGACAGAGACTTCCTTCTGTAAGGCGAAGTATCATTCCTATCGTGTAGTTTCCGGGATCCCCCGCAATACGATATCCGCCCTGCGCTCCTCTGGCACTTTTCACATAACCCGCTTTATTTAGAACCGCGATAATCTGCTCCAGGTACTTTTCAGATATGCCCTGCCTTTCTGCTATCTGCTTTACCTTCACATATTCTCCCGTATTGTTCAAGGCCAGATCTATCATTACCCGAACCGCGTAGCGCCCCTTGGTTGAAATCTTCATAAATACATCCCTTCCTTCCCTTAAAGCTTTTGTAAGTGTTCCGTACCCTCACAGTTACAATCTTTTATACTATATCAATCGGTATTGCTCAAAGGCTTTGTATATTCCATGACTTCCGATCTTATCTGTCACGAAATCTGCATGTGCCATTAATCTCTCATCGGCATTTCCCATGGCAATCCCTACTCCACATTCTTTAATCATTTCCAAATCGTTTAAGCTATCTCCTATAGCGATAGTATCTACCATACTCGCCTTTAAGTGCCTCAATATTCTTTTCACTCCGCTGGCCTTATTGGTCGTTTTCAGAGTAAGCTCCGCTCCATACGGATATTTTTCATTCACTCGCCCAAACACTACATGGTATTTTTCTTCCAGCAGTTCTTTTATTTTGAACAATTTTTCTTCTTCCAAAGCATATAACGATAATTTGTAAATCAATTCCTCGTCTTCTCTATACTCTGCCGCCTTATGAAATATTGCCTGTGTGAAAAATTCATGCGGCTCATCTTTCTTGCCACTTCTTTGGTTGAAATATAGATTGACCTTATCATCCATATATACACCATTTTGTCCTTCCAGAATATATGCTACTTCCTGGTCGTTGCAGCAATCCAATATGTTCTTAAGAGCATCTGCTTCTATTTTCTCTTCATAGAGGACTTCGTCCCCTACTGTCACGCGTGCCCCCGAGGCCGAAATCACTCCGTCGTACTCTATATCCTCTACCACATCCAGCATACAACAAGTACGTCCTGTGGAAATAAACACTTTATTCCCTTTACTTTTAGCAGACGTTATTGCCTGTTTGGCACTTTCCGGAATACTAAAAGTATCGTGATCGAGCAAGGTACCATCAATATCCAAAAAAATATATTTCATTTCCACTCCTGTTCCTTTCTTCCTTTATCCACCAATCATGCCAAAAGAGAGCGTCATACACGCCCTCTCATAGCTGCTATTTTTTTATTCAAACGGTACTACAGAACCTTGATATTTCTCATTGATAAAAGCTTTGATATCATCAGACTTGAGTACGTCAACAAGTGCTGCTACTCCTTCGTTTCCTTCATTGCCTTCCTTCACTACGATAATATTTACATATGTCTTTGCTGCTTCTGAATCGGAAGTTTCATATGCAAGAGCATCTGTCTGTGCATTTAAGCCTGCCTGTAACGCGTAGTTACCATTTAATACAACGAAAGAAGTCTCTCCGATTACTCTGGCTACCTGCGCTGCTTCCAATTCTACGATTTCCACATTGTAAGGATTTTCTGCGATATCATTCTTTGTCGCTTCCATTCCAGCGCCTTCTTTTAATGTGATGATACCGTTATCCTGCAATAGCAAAAGCGCTCTCGCTTCGTTCGTCGTATCGTTAGGAACTGCAATCGTTGCACCATCTGAAATGTTTGCCAGATCAGATTCTGTTCCGCCATAGATTCCAAGCGGTTCATAGTGAATCTCGCCTACATTTACAAGGTGTGTACCTTTTTCTACATTGAAACTGTCAAGATAAGGAGTGTGCTGGAAATAATTCGCATCGAAATCTCCCGCTTCCACCACTTCGTTTGGCTGTACATAATCATTGAATACTGTAACTTGAAGATCCCATCCCTGTTCTGCCAAAATCGGTTTTACTGCTTCAAGGATTTCTGAATGAGGAACTTCCGTTGCCGCCACCTTAATGACACCTTTTTCTACTACTTCGGCAGAAGTTTCTTCTGCTGCTTCCTCAGCCGGTGCTTCTTCTGCTACCGCCTCTTCTGTTGCCGGCTCTGCCGCCGCCTGTGTGGCCTCACTGCCCGAACCGCAAGCTGTCAATGTTCCGACCGCAAGCACAGTTGCAAGCACTGCCGCTAAAACTTTCTTTTTCATAATATTTCTCCTCCTTATGACTGCATTTCATTTATGAGTATGCTCCACTTACGAGTGTACTCTACTTATTGTGAGTGTATTCTACTCACTTTTATCATGAATCCGCAATTATCCGCTAATTCGCTTATCCAGCTTCCTGGATAGTTTCGTTCCGATAAACTGCAGAATCTGAACAAGTATAACAAGCAAAATAACAGTAACTATCATAATATCTGCCTGGTAACGATAGTATCCATAACGAATTGCCACATCACCAAGACCGCCGCCGCCGACAGCTCCTGCCATAGCGGAATATCCTAAAATCGTTCCAAGAGCGATAGTCGCTCCTGCAATCAACGACGTTCTCGCTTCCCCCAAGAGTACTTTCCATACGATATAAGCCGTACTCGCTCCCATACTTTGAGCTGCTTCGACTACTCCTTTATCCACCTCCAATAAAGAGGATTCCACCAGTCTGGCGATAAATGGAGCTGCTGCCACAGTAAGAGGCACAATCGTCGCTGTCGCCCCATAACTCTTCCCTACGACGAATCTGGTAAAGGGAATCAGAAGCATAAGCAAGATCAAAAAAGGAACGCTTCGTACTACGTTAGCTATAATATCTAAAGTTTTATAAACGAGTTTATTCGGTCTAAGTCCGTCTTTTGCCGTAACAACAAGGAATATCCCCATAGGGAGTCCTATTACATAGGCAAATAAGGTCGAAGTAAGCGTCATATATAAGGTAATTCCTGTTTCTTTCACAAGCATCATAACTGTTGCATTATCCCACATAATTATCAAGTTCCTCCACTTCCAGTTTTCTTTCCTTCAGATAATGAATCATCTTGCCTGCTACGATTTCATCCTCTGGAAGCTGTAATATCATCTGTCCGTGTGCCACCCCACCGATATCTTTCGTATCGGCCAGCAATATATTTGCCGGAGCTTTACATTCCAATACCATATTGGAAATCACAGGCTCAAAGGAGGACTGATCCTTGAATACAATGCGTATACAACGCTTGCCGTTCATCTCGGTGTACTTACCGCCGTTTTGGAATACAAGCGCCTTGGCCGCTGCCGTCTTCGGCCTGGTGAATACTTCCTCCACCGTTCCCGATTCCGCAAGCCCGCCGCCATCGATAATGGCTACATGTGTACAAATTTCCTGTACCACTGCCATCTCATGGGTAATAATGACAATCGTAATACCATACTTTTTGTTAATATCTTTTAGAAGTGCGAGAATCGCTTTCGTCGTCGTCGGGTCGAGAGCACTGGTCGCTTCATCGCAAAGAAGAATCTTCGGATTGGTCGCAAGAGCTCTGGCAATCGCCACTCTTTGCTTCTGACCACCGGATAACTGAGCCGGGTAAGCCTTTTCCTTCTGGGAAAGTCCTACAATCTCAAGCAATTCCTTCGCACGTTCTCTCGCTTCCTTTTTCTTTTTTCCTGTAATTTCCAGAGGAAAGCAGATATTATCGAGCACAGTCCTTTGCATCAGCAAATTAAAATGCTGAAAAATCATAGATATCTGCGTGCGCTCTTTACGGAGATCCTTTTCCGACAAGGACGCCAAATCCTTATCTTCTATCATAACCGTACCGGTGGTCGGTTTCTCCAAAAAATTAAGACAACGTACTAAAGTACTTTTTCCCGCACCGCTCATGCCGATAATTCCGTAAATATCGCCTTTATTGATATCGAGATTGATACCCTTCAGCGCTTCTACCGTATTATCTTTACCGACAAATGTCTTACCAACATCTTTTACCCGTATGATAGTCTCCATAATTGCTCCCATCTATCCAAAATATAATAGTACAGACCGTATCATACCATAAGCTGTCTTTTTTTTCAATGTGCGTACTCTTCCGGTTCTTTATTTTTTAACGTTCCTTGCACAATCTTGCAAAGGAAACTTTCCTTCATTCTTCCGTAAATAACGGTGTGGAAAGGTAACGGTCTCCGGAGTCCGGAAGCAATACCACGATATTCTTTCCAGCATTTTCCGGTCTCTTTGCTACCTGAGCCGCTGCGTGAAGTACCGCACCGGAAGAGATTCCTACAAGGATTCCTTCTTTTAATGCGATTGCCTTGCCTGCCGCAAAAGAGTCTTCATTTTTCACCTGAATTACTTCGTCATAGATTTCTGTATTTAATATAGATGGGACGAATCCTGCTCCGATACCTTGAATCTTATGAGGACCAGGGTTACCTCCGGAAAGTACCGGAGATGCTTCCGGCTCTACCGCAATAATCTGTATATCAGCCTTCTTGGATTTTAAATATTTGCCTGCACCCGTAATGGTTCCGCCTGTTCCTACTCCGGCGATGAAAATATCTACCTGACCGTCCGTATCATTCCAAATCTCAGGTCCTGTTGTCGCTTCGTGCACTGCCGGATTCGCCAGATTATCGAACTGTCCGAGAATAATGGAACCGGGAATAGAATCTCTCAACTCTTCCGCTTTCGCAATCGCACCTTTCATTCCTTTTGCGCCTTCTGTAAGAACGAGCTCTGCACCGTATGCTTTTAATAAGTTTCTTCTCTCCACGCTCATCGTATCGGGAAGTGTAAGAATCGCTCTATATCCTCTTGCTGCCGCTACGGATGCGAGGCCGATTCCTGTATTGCCGGAGGTAGGCTCAATGATCGTTGCACCTTCCTTTAAAGTTCCTGCTTTTTCCGCATCTTCAATCATAGCAAGTGCAATTCTATCCTTCACGCTTCCTGCTGGATTAAGATATTCTAACTTCGCTAAAAGAGTCGCATTCTCTACTCCTGCGAACTTAGCGAACCCCTTCACATTCAGTAAGGGCGTCCCTCCGATTAATTCTGTTGCGCTGTTTTTAATATTCGCCATTTAATACCCGCTCCTTTCACCGTCCGGAGACTTTGTGCCTGCCACAAGTCTCAAATCAATTTTAATTTTTTATTCTTTTGTTAATTCATACTAATTCAGTAGGTTTATTATGATTTGAATAATACCACCTCATTTTACCTCTGTCAACCATTATTTTAAGTTTTTTTATTCTTTTTGCCTCTGATACCGAGCAAAAGTGTGCTTTGCCTACTCTCACGGTTGAAAACTTTGGCAGCACAGCTTTTGTTCCGCGCGCGAGCAGTGCCGTTTACGGCAATCTTCATTTCTGCGAGCTGCGCATCCTGCACGGAGTGCTTTTATTCTATACATTTAGCGCAACTCAATGGATCTTTGGAAATGAACCGATCATACAAAGCCTGCAAAGGCTTTCCCGTTTCGGCTATGATGGTATTGAACTCGCAGGAGAACCGGATAGCATTAACGCCGAGGAACTTTCCCCCCTTCTTACGAAATATGGATTAAAATGCACATCGATTTGCGGAATCTTTACAGAGGAAAGAGATTTAAGCAGGGCGCTTGAAAGCATACGTTCCGCTGCAGATTACGCGCAAGAAAGAAATATCAAATTCGTTATTGAAGCTATTAATCGTTATGAAACTTGCCTTCTTTCTAATCTTTCATTGGCTCACTCCTTCGTAAAAGACTTATCCCATCCTACCGTAGGACTTATGGCGGATTGCTTCCATGCCGGGTTTGAAGAACGAAATTTTCTGCAGAAGCTTAGGGTGATCGCTCCTTATCTCTGGCATTTTCATATTGCTGATAATACGAGAGAGGCTGCCGGAATGGGAAATACTGATTTCCGAGAGATTCTAGATACTTTAAAAGAAATTAACTACTCCGGAAGCTTAACTATGGAATTTCTCCCTCCCACCGCCGACCCTTATGCTGCTGTCCGCCTGGATACAGAGGATTCCCTGATGGATGATTATGCAGAACGCTCCATACATATAATAAAATCTCTTCTTATAAATTAAGGTTGTCCAATACCCGGCATTTTGATATAATTTTATTATCTTTCAATAAATAAAAAGAGTGAAATATAGAAATAAATGTATTGGGAGAAAATAATTTTTCACACAATGCTATGAGAAAGGTATGGTTATTAATATGAAGAAAAAAGTTGTGGTATCTCTCGGTCATCAAGCACTGGGTTATACAACGTTACAACAGTGGGATGCCGTAAAGGTAACGGCAAAAGCACTCGCTGACTTGGTGGAGGAAGGGTATCAGCTCACCATCACACACAGCAATGGACCTCAGGTCAGCATGATCCATAAGGCGATGACAGAACTTCGCCGGGTATCCACAGACTATACGCCGGCTCCTATGTGCGTATGCTCCGCCATGAGCCAGGGATATGTGGGCTTCGATATTCAGAATGCTCTGCGCGCTGAGCTTTTAAGCCGTGGTATTCCACAGACTGTCAGCACTATTTTGACTCAGGTCACTGTAGATCCTTATGATGAAGCATTCTATGAGCCTACGAAACGTATTGGCCGCTATATGTCCAAAGAGGATGCCGATCTCGAATTGGAGAAAGGCAATTATGTCGCTTGGGAAGAAGGAAAAGGCTTTCGCCGCGTAGTAGCAGCACCGAAGCCTATTGATATCGTAGAAATCGAAGCCATCCGTCTTCTTGCACAGGCAGGACAGACCGTAATCGCATGCGGAGGAGGCGGAATTCCCGTAATCGAACAAAACCACGCACTTCAGGGCGCATCTGCAGTTATTGAGAAAGACTCTATCGCAGGAAAGCTTGCGGAAGACTTGCATGCTGACCAATTGATTATTCTTACGACCGTTCCTTGTATCTATAAGGATTTCGGTACAGACCGCCAGCAGGCCATCTCTTCTCTTTCCATTGCGGAAGCAAAAACATACATCGAGGAAAATCAATTCGGAGAAGGAAATATGCTCCCCAAAATAGAGGCTGCTATTGCTTATCTGAGCGCATGCCCTAAAGGAAGTGCTCTCATTACATCCCTGGAACACGTTAGTGATGCAATAAAAGGGAAGGCCGGAACTATAATTACATCAATATCTCAATAAAACCATCTTGAAAAGGAGGAGTCAGGCATGCTTCAACATCATACGAAAAAAAGAGCTCTTGCTACATTACTGCTTGTTGCTTTTTTGTTTGCCACCTCCTTTTCTGCTGCATTTCTGTTTACACATACTGAGCACGTGCATGACCATAACGGTCCTGAGGATGCCTGTGCCGTCTGTATACAGCTCGATAGCGCCAGATATCTGCTGAAAAATATTTTTGCGGTCGTTTTAATCCCGGCAGCGGCATTGAGCTTATTTCTTATCATTATATCCATTGTATATCGAAGCATCGATATCATGGCATTCCGTACTCTCGTTTCACTTAAAGTCCGATTAGATAATTGAATAGTAACGAATGATTCTCAAGCAAAGGGATAACTATGTCCATTTTTGATCTATTTTTGCGGCATATGCTATTGCCTTTCTTTTTGTGTGCAAATTTAAGAATATATGGAGGTTCATATCATGAAGCGCATTTTAACAATTATTTCAATCCTTACGGCGGCAGCAATGTTTTTCACCGCTTGTTCCGGCCGCAATACAGCCACTATCAGTGAAAATGAGAGTAAAAAAATTAGTGTTGTTGCCACTATTTTCCCGCAATATGATTTTATCAGGCAGATCGCAGGGGACAACGTAGAATTATCCATGCTCCTGCCTCCCGGCGCCGAAAGCCATTCCTTTGACCCCACACCCCAGGACATCATCAGAATACAGAACAGTGATATGTTCATTTACGTAGGCGGTGAATCTGATTCCTGGATCGACGATATTTTAAGCTCCATGGATACAAGTAATATGGAAATTGTATCTCTCATGAATCTTGTCGATATCGTCGAAGAGGAAATCGTCGAAGGCATGGAGGATGAACATGGTCATGAACATGATGATGACAGCGAGCACAGCGATGGCGATGACCATGAACATGATGATGACGGCGAACATGAAGAAGCCGCTGAACAGCACGACGACAGTGGGCATGACGATAGCGAGCACGAAGTTGAATATGACGAACACGTCTGGACTTCCCCTCGAAATGCAATGATAATCGTACAGTCTTTATCCGATATGCTCTGTGTACTGGATCCTGCAAATGCTTCTATATATGAGCAAAACACTGCTTCTTATCTTGAAGAGCTGGAAAATCTGGATAATACATTCAAGGAAGCAGTGTCGGCAGGCAGTCGAAAAACTCTTGTATTTGGCGATCGTTTCCCATTCCGTTACTTCGCAGATGCGTATGGCCTTGATTATTTTGCGGCTTTTCCCGGTTGTTCTACAGAAACCGAAGCAAGCGCTTCTACGGTTGCCTTCCTTATCGACAAAGTAAAGGAGGAAAATATCCCTGCTGTATTTCATATTGAGTTTTCCAATGAGAAAATGGCCAACACCATTTCTGAAGCCACAGGCGCAGAAAAACTTCTCTTACATTCCTGCCATAACATTACAAAGGATGACTTTGAAAACGGCATTACTTATCTGGAATTAATGACATGCAATGTGGATACTTTGAAGGAGGCATTACAATGATGGCACTAATTACATGTCAAAACGCTGCATTCGCCTACGATGGCAATATCGTCGTTGAAGGATTGAATTTCACGGTGAATAGCGGAGATTATTTGTGTATTGTCGGAGAGAACGGTTCCGGCAAAAGTACGTTGATTAAGGGGCTGCTGCAATTAAAGCAGCCCTACAAAGGAGAATTATCTTTGAACGAGGAATTAAAGGCAAACGAAATCGGCTATTTACCCCAACAGACCGCTGCCCAGAAGGATTTTCCTGCCAGTGTATATGAAGTGGTTTTATCCGGCCGCCTCAGTATGCGTGGTATTCTTCCCTTCTATACAAAGAAGGATAAAGAGGCTGCCGAAGAAAATTTAAACCGGCTCGGTATACAGAACTTACGTAATAAATGCTACCGGGAGCTATCCGGCGGCCAACAGCAGCGGACTCTTCTGGCCAGAGCGCTCTGCGCTACACAAAAGATTCTTCTTCTGGATGAGCCTGTGTCGGGGCTCGACCCCATTGTGACACAGGAGCTATACACCCTTATTGCAAAAATAAATGAAGAACTCGGAATAACCATCATTATGGTATCTCATGACATTCACAGCGCCGTTAAATACGCCGGGAATATCTTACACTTGAAAAATGAACAGGTGTTTTTCGGCACAACCGAAGAATATATACAGTCTAATGCGGGAGTCGATTTTCTGGGAGGTACACAAAAATGATCAATATACTACTTGAAATGTTTTCTTATACATTCCTCGTCCGTGCTGTGATTGTAGGACTGTTAGTTGCCCTATGCGCTGCCCTGCTCGGTGTAAGCCTTGTACTTAAGAGGTATTCCATGATCGGCGATGGATTATCTCATGTAGGCTTCGGAACATTGGCCATTGCCACCGCTTTAAATGTAGCTCCCCTGACGGTTTCCATACCGATTGTAGTCTTAGCCGCCTTCCTGCTTCTGCGGATCAGCGAAAGCAGTAAGATCAAAGGCGATGCTGCTATCGCTTTAATCTCAACAGGTTCACTCGCCATAGGTGCAGTCGTTATCTCCATGACGACCGGAATGAATACCGATGTTTGCAACTACCTATTCGGCAGCATTCTCGCTATGAGCAAGGATGATGTGAAATTAAGTATTATTCTGGCCATTATGGTATTGATTCTATTCGTTCTCTTTTACAATAAGATCTTTGCAGTAACCTTTGATGAGACCTTTGCTAAGGCGACCGGAACGAACGCAGGCCTTTATAATATGGTAATCGCTTTTCTAACAGCAATTACCATTGTGCTCGGTATGAGAATGATGGGAGCTATGCTTATTTCAAGCCTTATTATCTTTCCTGCACTCACTTCCATGCGCATTTGCAAGCGGTTTAAGACCGTAACTATTTGCTCGGCAATCGTATCAATCACTTGTTTCTTTATCGGTGTGGTCGCTTCCTATGTATATGAAACACCTACAGGAGCCAGCGTTGTTATTATCAATATTATTGCCTTGCTTCTTTTTTGGCTGATAAATCTACTCAAGGGGAGGATAAGCTCATGAAAAAACGTCAAATCATAGTCTTAATTGCCGGCATACTCATCTTATCCGGCTGCCGCATAGAAACTTCCCAGGCTCCACCTGCCAATAACGGAGGTACACAAGCTGTCCTTTCCGTTGAAAAAGAAAGTACACCGCCCGCTGAGCCTGAGCCGGACTCCGGCAGCTCGGCACCCGCACACGGGACGCTTACTATCGATAGCAAGAACTCCGATACTATCGAAATAAAAGAAAAGATGTTCATCGCACAGACAAATGATATTTACTTAAATGTGGATGACTACTTAGGAAAAACCATTAAATATGAAGGAATTTTCGATCAGTTTACATGGGAAGAAACCGGCGAAACATATGCATATGTCATTCGCTACGGCCCGGGCTGCTGTGGTACGGATGGAAATGCGGGATTTGAAATCATGTGGGATGGCGATTATCCTAATAAGAATGATTGGGTAGAGGTCGTCGGAACATTAGAATTATATGAGGAAAATGGATATGAATACTTACGGCTCCAGCTATCTGACTTGACAGTTCTCCCTACAAGAGGCGCGGAATACGTATCTCAATAATCTGCACATAATAGTTTATACTGTTCACTCCGTGACCGGCAACACGCTGTGGCATTATCCTAATTTGTCTTGACATTTTCCCGATTTTCAATTATTATAATGATATCAAAACGATATCATTATAATAATTAATTTGGAGGATTTTCTTATGAGTATGCAGAATAATAACAGCATTAACATGATCGAAGAAAAAGAAATTGTTCTAAAAAATGGAGCCGTTGCCCTTATATCCATACTATGCGGATTGGCTCTCTCTGTACTTATTATCGTTGCCGGATGCATTTTGCTTTCCATGCCGATGCCGATACTTGGCGGATTTTTATTCATTTTGGGAATGATATTACTTCTCGCTCTATGCATTTCGTTGGCAGGCTTACACGTCATAAATCCCAATGAAGCATTAGTCATGACTTTATTCGGTAAATATTATGGTACTATTAAGAAGGAAGGCTTCTATTTCACCAATCCTTTTGCTACAGGTCTCAATCCTACAAGCACACCTACTTCCGCTAATTTCATCATTGCCACCGGAGCGACCGAAGTATCCGCTGCCGCACCGCGCAGAAAGCAGATATCCACGAAGACGATGACTTTGAATAATGACAAACAGAAGGTAAATGATATCCTAGGCAATCCGGTTATTATCGGAGCCATCGTTATCTGGAAGGTTACTGATCCTACCAAAGCGGTATTCAATGTAGAAAATTACAAGTCTTTCCTATCCATTCAATGCGATTCTACCATCCGTAACATTGCAAGGCTCTATCCTTATGATACTATGGAAGACGATGCAGATGAGAAGACTTTAAGAGGCAGCAGCCAGGAAATTGCGGATTCCATGAAACGTGAATTGCAGGAGCGAGTATTAGAAGCGGGACTCGAAATCAAAGAAGTACGCATTACTCACCTATCCTATTCTGAGGAAATTGCCGCTGCAATGCTGCAAAGACAACAGGCTGTAGCGATTATAGCAGCTCGCCAGAAGATCGTAGAAGGTGCTGTCAGCATGGTTAAAATGGCTATCGATCAACTTAGCGAAGAAGAGATTATGGTTCTCGACGAAGAACGCAAGGCTGCTATGGTGAGCAACCTACTCGTAATCCTCTGTGGTAATAGAGATGCTCAACCCATCGTAAATACGGGCACTATTTATTAATAAGGATTTATTATGGAAGATAAATTAATGCAAAAAGAAGAAGCCCTTAAAGCAAGGCTCGAGAAAATTCAAGAAATGGAAGCTGCTATTTTAAAAAGTGAAAAGGCGGTAAAAGAAAAGGAGAAAGCGAAAAAGCAAGTGCTTCTCAGACTCTCTCCCAGTCTATGGAATGAATTAGCCGCCTGGGCAGAGGATGATTTCCGATCCATTAACGGACAAATCGAATATCTGCTCGCGGACTGTGTCAAAAAAAGAAAAAAATAAGGATGGGAGGATTATTCCTCCCGTAACAGGAACTGTCCTACCAAATTCCTCAACGTTTGTGCCTGGCTGCTCAACTCTTGGCTGGCGGCAGCACTTTCTTCGGCTGTCGCCGAATTATTCTGTACAACCGCTGAGATTTGTTCGATTGCCGCGGCAACCTGAGAAATGGCCTGTGATTGCTCCTCAGATGCTCCGGCAATTTGTTGGACAGTTTCACTTACCAAATCTACCTCTTTTATCACATCCTGTAGCGATTTTGCGGTCTCATTCGCGTGTCTTGTACCATTTCCGATCGCATTCACTGTACTTTCAATTAGCAAGGTCGTACTTTGTGCCGCTTCCGCACACTTTTCAGCAAGGTTGCGAACTTCATTGGCAACCACGGAAAAACCTTTTCCATTTTCACCTGCACGAGCCGCTTCAATCGCTGCATTCAACGAAAGAAGATTAGTTTGAGAAGCAATGTCCCCAATAGTATGGATAATTACATCGATCTTATTGGAGAAATCCGTAATCTCATCCATCGCTGCCACCAGATCTTCCATATGCCGATTACTGTTAGCAACTTCGGCACCTGCCTCTATGGATAACTTTCCTGCTGTCGCCGCATTCTCCGCATTTTCCTCAATGCGCTGCGAGATATCCGAAATCGTGACTGATAGTTCTTCCACCGAGCTCGCCTGTTCTGCAGCCCCTTCACTGAGTGCCTGAGCGCCGCCTGCAATTTGCTCCGATCCCAAAGATACCTGATCCGCCGCCGTATCGATATCCCAAAGTGTACTGCTAAGACTTCGGTTAATTCCTCGCATTGCAAGTAAAATATCCCTATACTCCCCTACATACTTTTCTTCTATTTCCGTCTGCAGGCGGAAGTTTCCTCTGGACATTTCTCCGAGTAAATAGTTCACATCAGAAATAATCAGCTTTAATCCACCTGTCATTTCAGCGAATTCTTTTGAAAGCAGGCCAATTTCATCCTCCGTTTTTACATCCAATTGAACGTCCAGATTTCCTTCTACAATTTTCTTTGCCGCATCTACCACATTGTTAATGGGGTATAACATCTTCCGCAGAAGTGCCGTAGTGGAGATTGCGATAGCGGCCAATGCACAAAGAGAAAGGATAACCATAAGAAGACTTAAGTTAATCGTATCCTTATTAAGATCCTTTTTATCGAGACTGGTAACGGCCCACCAAGTTTCATTACCTGCTTTAATGGGATGATAATATTCTACCACCTTGGAACCTTCCCATTTGATATCCATATAAAACGCTGCACCCGCCTGCATCTTTTCGTTAATTTTATCGTATTGCCCGCCCAGAAGCTCACTAAATGATTCTCCAATCAGCTCTTTATCTTGTGTGTTATACACAATCGTACCATCCTGTGTGATAATTTCTACAAATAAGGAAGGATATTTTTCATCTGTCGATTTCATCTGTGCAAAGTTATCCACATTGATATCTGACATAATTACTCCCTGTGTTTCACCATTGAAAACAACGGGAAACGAAGCCGTTACCATAGTAATTCCTGAATCTACAAAAGGGTTAGTAAAATACGGCTCCTGCGTTGTTGCCGCACGTTCATAATAATCATTTTTGCTATATTCTTCATAAGAGCCGTAGGAGCGTGAGGTTTTCTTTTTCGCCTCATCATCACTTACATAAATTGTATAATCTTTAATCGCATCATCATAAGCAAAAGGTTCAAAAAAAGCACCGATACCGGTGATATTCTCATTATGGTTCACTGTGGACCATGCATTGTTTAAAATGTAATTCTCAACGTCATAATTTAATTCCATCAAATTCACATTATAAATAGCACTTTTTTTCGTAGGAAAGGGAATCTTCTGCCCTTGTGCATCTACTGCTTGCGTCGCCAGCATATCCTCATATTTCACATAGGTACTTCCCAAATAATCTTGCAGACTTTCCGCAACTGTTTGCGCATCGTCCATAATACCCTGCACAATAAGTCCGTTCTGTGCAGATATTCCTGACACCTCTCCATTGATTGTTGCCGTCATTGCACGACTCACTGTCATAACGGATACACCAATCAGTACGATAAAAGAAAGCACCAATACACTCGTCGTAATCAGCGACGCTTTCGTCGATAGTTTCATTTTCTTGAAATCCATAATCATATTCTCCTTATCTCCGGTATTATTTGGCTGTTTAGAAGGTACACCTTCCTAAAATTTCCAGACCGGGTAATGTTTCACAAAAAATAAGGTTTATTTCCTCTATGTATCGTAAAAAACATATTTTTAATTGCAATTTAACGAATATTGTTATATGATAAATAAGTTATTTTGTTAATAAATGATAGGCTAAAAAGGTGTACCTTCTTGACAAATCTCAATTTTTTATAAGTCTAGCAAACTCTCTATCTCGATAGAACAAAGATATACTCCACCCCAAGGTCTTTCCTTATAGAATAAAAAAATCGGTAATGCGAAGATGAATCACTCTTCACATTACCGAGATTTTTAGAATGGTATATTGTAACTATTCAGTAGGTCTGCGCATTTACTGCGCTGACCGTAAGATAACGTCGAATAACAAGTAAAAATCCCATCACCGAAGGTGATTTTAATGGATTTTTACATGTGACTGTGAGGGTACGGAACAGTTACGATATATTAATTATTTCCCAGGGACAGCGCAGTAACAAAGGCGCCTATTATAATAAAAAAGTCAGAAACATTAAAAATAATATTTGCAAACCACTTCCACTTCACACCAAAGCTTACATAATCCACCACATATCCCCGCTTAAGCCGATCATAGGTATTGCTGAAAGCCCCGCCCAGCAAAAGGGTAAGCCCTGCCTTCAAAGCCCCTTTTCCCTTCGCTCCCAGAGTTATAACGAAAAATACGGTCAGTACGAGGGTAAGTAATAAGGAAATCCACGCTACCACCTTCTGCTTCTTCTCTCCGGTATTCAGGAAGGCTCCCTTATTGTGATGTTTGCGAAGTATAATCCATCCCTTCGCCTTTTTCTTATCCCGCCCTTCTTCCAACGTCTTCTCCATATGATCTTTCAAAAAGAAATCCATACCGAAAATCGCCGCTATCATCGCAATATAACTCAATCCTTATCCTCCTATCGTTCCTGCAATTATCCTGAAAGTACGTTCAATATCCAGTTGTCCATATCCCCAGGACCGATTCGGATAGACTACCTCCACATCTCTTCTCGCACCACGTATAAAATAACTTTTCACTTGATTCGTATTAGCCAACGGTACATTGTTCTGCACTACCGCCCATTGCATGAATTGAGCTGCTGCTCCCGCTGTAATGGCTGCCGATATGCTCGCACCGGTTCTATCTCCAAGCGCCGTCGATACATTAACACCCGGAGCCGCAAAGTCCGGCTTCGTTTCCGCCGCTCTGGAAAATCCCCTTCCCGATTCTATAAAAAAACTATCGTTAGTGTCATCGTAAGTGGATGGGGTAATAGTGAATCGAGCCAAAGACGGTTCTGTCAGTGTGGTATAGGGCGTAGAACGCAAAAAGCGAGTATCACCAACTAAGAAATCTGTGATGGGGAGCCACATATTAATTTCAGAGTAATCACTATCCCCCTCAACCACTATGTTAAATGTCCATACTCCCGGTGTCGGATCTTCGAAGCGGAACACAACGACCTGTTCCCCTGTTCGTTCCTCCACCAAAAGATGGTCTACGGTTACCCTCGTTCTCTCATAGATAAACGAGAAATTTCTTGTTGTCTTACTTCGGTAATCGATAGCAGGAATCACTTCTCCCCCCGGGGAGCGGATAGCAACACTCAATACGTTAGGGGGAGCCCCCCACAGCTCCACTAAGAATCCAACTTCTCCGGCATCAACTCTCATTTCTACCGTTTCCACTACAAGTCTGGCACTCATTGTAATCAAACTGCTGAAATGATGTCCGGCATTGCCCTCATTACCTCCGCATATAATCACTGTACGATTTCGTTTCTCCGCTACACGATTCAAATATCTAGACAAAATTGAATTCCCGGCATGATCTCCCATGTTACTCCCCATGCCGATACTTATAACCACTGGCCTGCTTCCTATTTCAGTAAAGTTCTCCAAATACTTGACCGCCATTCCAATATCCGTTCCGGAATAGGCCGGAACTCCTTCCGGAATAAAATAATAGTCGCGTAAATACGGCTTCGCCTCTCGGCATTTTACCATAACAATATCCGCATCCGGTGCTGCGCCGATAAAGGAAAGACCAAAATTTACGGTGCTCCCTGCCGCTACGCTAGCCATGGCCGTTCCATGCCCATCTGTGTCCGTAGATGGGACGATAGATAAAGGATCATCACTTTGCAACGCTTCATTAATTTGTTCATTCGTATAAAGAGTGCCATAAGAGAATCCTTCAGGAGGTTCCCCATCCTGAATGGTCTGATCCCATATAGCCAGAATCCTGGAAGTACCGTCCGGCCGCCTAAATACATCCAAATCATAACGAATGCCCGTATCCACAAAGCCCAGGACCACCCCTCTTCCTGTTAAGGATAAAGGAGCCCTTTGCACTTGAAGAATCCCTGATCTTATTAAACTTAGCGGATCGAAAACAGCTTCTCCGGGAGAAGCTTCCACTTGCATTAACCCATATAACTTCGGAACAGCAGTATAAGTAAGTTCGCTAATGCTGATAGTAGAAACAAGATTCCTATCAACTAACAACACAACAAATTGTTCGTCAATCACTTCATAACAAGAGCCCGGCGCTGTCACTAGGCCAACAGGCGCAATATAATCCAGCGTAATCTCCATGTAATCATTTGACAGCATTTGTTCTCTGCAAGCCATAATATTATTCACTCTTTATCTTTATTATTACTATATGACTTATTGCTCGATTACGTTAAGATTCTCCGGCAATTCTACAGAATTACTGCGAATGTCAATTACAGGCCCTCCTGTATTTTCAATATATTCCCTCGTAATAGTTACCCTTCCTATATTATCATCCTTAGGGATTTCGTACATAATATCCAGCATAAATTCTTCAATAATAGCGCGGAGCGCCCTTGCCCCGGTTTCTTTATTCATAGCCTTCTCAGCAATCGCCTCCAAAGCGCCATCATCGAACATAAGCTGTACCTCATCCAGCTCCAACAGCTTCTGATACTGTTTTAAAATAGCATTTCTGGGCTCTTTCAGTATCTTAATAAACATTTCCTTCGACAAGCCTTCCAGCGTACAGATAATCGGCAGACGTCCGATGAATTCAGGAATCATACCGAACTTCTTAATATCTTCCACAGCCACCTTGCTTAATATATTCTTATCTTTATCATATTTATCTTTCAGTTCTGCAGTATAGCCTATGGAGGTTCTCTTATTCAGACGCTGCTTAATAATTTCCTCCAGGTCAGGAAACGCTCCGCCGCAGATAAAAAGAATGTTCTTCGTATTGATCGTAGTAAGAGGTACCATGGCATTTTTGCTATTAGCACCCACAGGAACTTCTACTTCCGCACCTTCCAACAGCTTAAGCATTCCTTGCTGTACAGACTCTCCGCTGACATCTCTGGATGTTGTATTTTTCTTCTTAGCAATCTTATCGATTTCATCGATAAAAATAATTCCTTTCTCAGCTTTCTCCACATCATTATCTGCGGCGGCAAGGAGCTTAGATACCACACTTTCAATATCATCTCCGATATAACCTGCCTCCGTTAGTGAAGTGGCATCCGTTATGGCAAGAGGAACATCCAGCAGCCTTGCCAAAGTCTTTACCAAATAGGTCTTTCCGCTTCCTGTAGGCCCCAACATCAAAATATTAGATTTTTCAATCTCGATTTCATCCATCGTACCGGTAGCCACACGCTTATAGTGATTGTAAACTGCTACGGAAATAATCTTTTTTGCCTTCTCCTGCCCTACCACATACTCATCGAGCTGTGCCTTTATTTTATGAGGGGCAGGAATATTCTTAATATCCAGCACCGGCGCTTCGCTCGTTTGTTGTTTTTTCTTCTTTATTTTCTGCTTATTCGGGATACCGCCGTCCCCTTGTAAATCTGCCAGATTCACGAAGCTGATATTAGGCATTCCCTTACCGCCATTTAGCTTATTCAACTCTTCATTCAGACTAGGATTATTCAACATCCCTTGGTAATCGAATTGGCTGACCGTATCCATCGTCTTATGCATACAGTCATTACATACAGATATGTTATTGGGAAGCTTGAACATCTTCCCCGTCCTTCTCTCCGGTCTGCGGCATATAAAACAAACATCTTCGTAATCAGTTTCTTTTCCCGAATTGCTAAAATCCTTCATGCTTCCGCGATCGTCTTCTTTTTCCCCTCCATCAGATTTCACTTCATCATTCTCATATTCTTTATGATCCTTATTTTGAATATCTTCATTATTATTTTTATTCCTATTATTGTTCTCTTCGTTATTATTGTCTCCATTATTATTAAAATCGCTCATAGTCCGCTCCTTATCCTTACATTAAATTTATTCTTTATCGTAAGCCAATGTACCGATTTTTATTATACGGTATTCACAAATGTTGTACAAGTTAACATTTTCTAAATTACTGTTCTTATAATTTATAAATTTATTAGAAAAACGGTTACCCGCCTTTCCACCTTGAGAAATAGCCGAATAACCGTTTCTATCATATCTTTATTAATTCTCATTAATTATTGACATCTATATCCGCTCTTCCGCCAAGAGTAACAGTAACAGCCTGGCTGTCCCAACCGTTAGGACTTCCTTGCATAATTGTAACGTTAACCGTATCTCCTGCCGCATAATATTCCATCATGCTTAATAAATCCTCAGCACTCGTCACTTTATTACCATCGAATTCCGTAATGATATTGCCTTTCTTAATTCCGGCTGTCTCTGCGGCTGTACCTTCGTATACTTGTGACACATATACCCCCTTAGGCATTCCGTAGGTCTCCGCCATCTCATCCACTACGGTAAGAGGAGAAATACCAAGATAACCTTTATTTTCCTGTGCTACTTTTGCTCTCGTTTCTTTTAACATCAAATCTTGAATAATTGGTTTCGCTGCGGAAATGGGAATTGCATACCCCATTCCTTCCACTACAGAACCGCCAATCTTATTGGAATTAATACCAACTACCTCACCGCGCAGATTGAGAAGGGCACCGCCTGAATTACCCGGATTAATAGCTGCATCCGTCTGTATAAAAGAAGCATCGGAATCCGTTACCCTACCATTCCCACCGGATAAATTGATAACTCGGTCAAGCGCACTGATAACACCTACCGTTACAGACTGCCCATATCCTAAGGAATTACCGATGGCGATGGCAGGTTCTCCTACGGTCAAAGCATCGCTGTCTCCAAGGGTCGCAACTGCAATCGCATTTCTTGTAGAGGCTTCCACCTGTTCCAAGTCTACCGCGATAACTGCCAAGTCCATATCAGGATCAGATCCTTTCATCTGGGCCTGCACCTCTGAACCATCAGCGAATTGTACCATTAATTTATCGGCTCCTTCTACCACGTGATAATTGGATACAATTAAAAGCTCTGTATCACTTTCCCCCACAATAATGCCTGAACCAGCCGCCGTTCCTTCACTTTGCATGGACTGTCCGAAGAAAGAAGTTGTCTCTGTGTAAATATTATTAATAGAAACGATAGCCGGCATTACTGCTGTCACTACATTGCTAACATCTGTAACTACCGCTGTAGTCTCCCCACCCGGTACTGCATCTATATTCTGAGCGGTTTCTGCAATTGTCTCCGCCGTTGTTTTCACACCGTCCGAGATGTCTTTCACATTCTGTGTTGCCTCCGATGTGGCTGTCATTATATTACTTCTGAAGGCGCCTGTTGCCGATTCTACCGCAACGAATCCGGCTCCGGCGCAAATTCCGAAGAATAACCCCAGGCTTACCGCGACTAACGCTTTCTTAAAATATCCGCCTGATTTTTTCTCCTTTTTCTCTCTGACAGGAGGCTTATTTGCACTTTCTCCGGTGCCATAGCCATTGCCTGCTCGATAAGCATTCTCAATATAATTATAGTTATTTCCGTAACGGTAACTGCCATTGCCATAAGCGGAAGTGTTTGTATTATAGTAGCCCGTACCGTATTCGCCGGTACTTTGTCCATTTAATCCAGTTTCTTCCGGTTTTCCTTCTGCTGAACCAGGCAACGAATTTTTCTTTTCATAATCGTTTGGATAATTATTTTCATACATAACAATTCCCTATGAGTGTTTTTTACTCATTATGAGTATTCTTTACTCATTATGAGTGGTTCGCACTCATTCTTCCTTTCCTTATATTTGCTATCAGTATATCGAGGAATTGTGTTCTTTTTGTGATAAAAATATGCGTTTTTTGTTAACTGTTTTCCACGTGTTTTTACGGTTGGCGCCGCAAATGCGCCGACCTATCAGATAGTTACCTTTATTCGCAACTGTTCAGTACCCTCACAGTTGCAAAAATCCATTTAAAATCACCTTCGGTGATGGGATTTTTACTTGTTATTCAACGTTATCGTACGGTCAGCGCAGTAAATGCGCCGACCTATCAGATAGTTACCTTTATTCTTCGTATCTGTCCCCAATAGTCCTTATTCGATGTACATTTCATAACGAGAGCCATAGGTAGCCTCTTATACTTCTTTCCGAGTAAAAATCCCGCGTAGCGGAAAGCACTATTTATATAAAATACCGGAATCTTTCCTCTCTTTCTATTCTTCCACAAATGCCTTGTCAAACTTTTCAAAAGAGCGATACCCTCCTTCTCCGAAGGAACCCCCTCAAAAATCTCAGGATGATCCGCCTGAGATACCCCCAAGTCAAAGTTACGATGAAACTGCTGCCTGCAAGTATAGTTGTGAGAATGAATCACTTTAGCATCTGCCGCATAAGCAATCAGATATCCTGCCTTTATCGCTCCCGCCGCATAGATCATATCCTCATTGAAAATTGTACATTTCACAAAACCTCCGAGGGCATCGAATACCTCTCGTTTATATGCCGCACACACATTGGAACAGAAATAAGTTTTTATCCCCAGCCGCTGTATATCCCGCGCTGACTTTTCCACACTTTTCGCAGGATAGTTGAAGGCCCGCATAAATCGTTCCATTTCATTACAATCATCTGCCGGAAGCTGCCTTGCATAGGAGACGGCGGCCTCCTCTTTCCCCAGCGGCCGCACCAGATTCTCAATTAGATGCTCATCTCCCGGAAGTGCATCCTGTGTCATCATAACGAAAATAGGAGCCTGCGACTTACTCACCCCCAGGTTTCTGGATGCGCCATGATTGAACTCCTTCTTCCCAATATGGGTAATAACTACATTCTTGTTCTTCTCAAAAAATGGAGTCCCATATACCAGGCGGTCGAAATATTTCTGCTCCGTATTGATAATAATAATCTTCCCTATGGAAACTGTCTGATTCTGCAAGCTGTCTATTAACATCAAAAAAGCCTTGTCCGGTTTATATACAGGGATAATCACATCTATTTCCTTCATCAACTTATCCTGCCCCTTTCCCTCATTATTTAATAAAAGGTAACTGTTCAGTACCTTCACAGTTACGAGCAAAAATCCATTTCAAATCACCTTCGGTGATGGGATTTTTACTTGTTATTCAACGTTATCGTACGGTCAGCGCAGTAAATGCGCAGACCTACTGAATAGTTACAATAAAAGGTTACTATTCAGCCTACGGCTTCCTAGCAACAATTTATGCACAGAAATACTGCATAGCAGTATTTCGCGCTTGCCAAACTCGGGTTTTCTGTGATCTTCGCTCACAAAAAACACCTCGCGGCGTTAAGAGCTGAACTGTTACAATAAAAGGACCCTTGGAAGGTCCTTTTATTTTATCTTTATTTATATCAATCTCTTCTTATGTTCTTATCTGATATAGGAAGCGGTGTCACTCTTTATTTTATCGCTGTATGACTGTACATCCGAAGATACGGTGTATTCTTCATCGAATAAGAACTTATGGAGCCATTCCACATTCTCTTTCAGATCAACCGGAATAACGCAGCTTCCCTTAGAGCCAATCGTCCCTGTCGTTCTATACTGCTCGTAGGGGAATCCGGCCTGATCCACGATATTATATTTGCTGATACCACCTAACAGCTCAAGGATTTCTGTCAAATCGAGAGATGTATAAATCTCGCTGAATACATCGTTAGCAATCTGATTCAAAGTGGCCGGGGATGCCGTCTTCGCCTTATCCGCTACTGCCATCAGCACTTCTCTCTGACGTTCTGCACGCTTAAAGTCATCTCCTGCCGTGTAACGAATCCGGCAGTATGCTGTTGCCTGAAGACCGCTCAAAAGCTGATAGCCTGTTTCTGTTACTTCTTTATAAGGGCGCTTCAAATCCTCTGCCATCGTGAACTGATAACTATTCAAATGATGAATCTCCGCACTATCCACGTCTACCATAATACCGCCAAGCGCATCGATCGTATCTGTAAGTCCTGCGAATCCTACGGTGATAAAGTCTGTGATGTTCATATCCATGTTCATATTCAACATGTTAATCGCCATCTCCGGACCGCCCTTGGCATAAGCAGAATTACACTTATTATAAGTATCATTACTTAAATTCAAATAGGTATCACGATATACGGAAACGAGCTTACAATTTCCTGTGTCCAAGTTAATGGAAGCAATCATAATGGTATCACTTCGTGTGTTCTTCGTTAAAGCTCCTGTAGTGGAATCCACACCGAATAAAGCGATATTGCGATAGCCCTTCATATTCGTTGTCTCTTCTCTTTGTTTTACTTCTTCGTTAATCACGAGCTTATCTGCATTTAACTCAACTTTACCTACTTTTTCACCTTTAAGAACAAAGTACAACACACCTACCATAATGAGCAATATGAAAATTTCTACAATAAAGAGAACAATCTTTTTTCTTTTTCTCCTCTCTTTTTCTTTTGCCGACATTTTCTTGCTTTTGCTATTCATCTTAGTATCTTCGCTTCTTCCACTTTTTTTAGAATTTGTAGCCATTTCCATCTCCCTTATCTTTTTGCAAATTTAATAAGCATTCTTATTGATGAAGCCTTTGAAAATCGTCAAAAACATGATTTTAATGTCCAGCCCCATCGTCCAATTTTCTATATAAAATATATCATATTCAATACGTTTTCTTATAGAGGTATCGCCTCTATACCCATTAATCTGTGCCCAACCGGTAAGTCCGGGCCGCACTTGATGTTTAATCATATATCGGGGAATTTCTTCTTTGAACTTTTCAACAAACAACGGACGCTCCGGCCTTGGACCTACAAGGCTCATCTCCCCTGCCAATATATTGAACAACTGGGGAAGCTCGTCCAAACTCGTCTTTCTCATAATCTTTCCGATTCGCGTCACACGGGGATCATCTTTCACTGTCCATGCCTTTTGTTCCTGAGAAGGTTTTTGCAGCTCCATCGTACGGAATTTATACATTTTGAATGGTTTATTATGAAGGCCCACGCGTTCCTGCTTGAAAATCACCGGTCCACGGCTTGTACACTTCACTAAAATAGCTGCAATAAGCATGAGCGGCGAAGATATAATAATTCCACAAAGGGAACCCATCACATCGACTGCCCGTTTTGCTATCCAATTCAACGTATTGGTCAAAGGCACATAACGAATATTAATTACCGGAAGTCCCATCAAGTCCTCCGTATACGGCCTGCTCGGTACAAGACTGTTATAATCCGGAATAAATTTCGTATGCACACCGGACTTCTCGCACAAATCTACGATTCTCTCCAACCTATTGTAATCTTCAAGTGCCAAAGTAACGGCTATTTCATCCAGCTTGTTCTCCGGCAAAATATAAAGCAGGTTGTCAATTCTTCCTAACACCTTCACACCCTTATATAAGGTACCGCTCGGTACTTTGTCGTCTAAGATTCCCCGCACCACATATCCCCATTGAGGATTGGCGTTGATTCGCGTAATGTACTCCTCTGCTGCTCTGGAATATCCCACTAACAGAATATACTTTAGATTATACCCTTTTTTGCGGAAATATTGCAGGCCATTACGAATCAATGACCGGAACAACGTAGCTAAAATAATATTAATTACATAAAATATAACAATTAAAGAGCGGGAAAAGTGTTCTTGCTTAATAGCAAATAACACCACCATAAACAGAAATATTGCTACCGTATTCGCTTTAATAATACTCGATATCTCATATTTCCGTCTGGTAGCCCGCTTCGGAGTATACATATTAAAGAAATAATAAAGCAAAACATATCCGGGCACAATAAAATAAAGCGCACTAAAATATATCTCCACAGAGAGCGCAGAAATACCAGGCTCTGTATCTGCGAAGGGCGTCTTAAACTTTATTAACCATGCGAGTGAATAGGAAAGTGCTACGACAACCGCATCCACCAGCAGGTGTAATCTATTGAAATACCTTTGGTTATCTTTTATCATGCTTTCACCAAGTGTAAATGCGCAGACCTACTGAGCAATTACTATCAAGTTTCCTATACTGCTACATATTTTACAATATTATCCCCAAAAGTACAACTTAATTTTCTATAAAGATAAAAAAGCCATATTTATCCATAGTTCAAGCTGTATTCTCATATAGTTATTTATATTTTCCATTTGAAACTTCACTTTATTTTGTTTTCCTTCTCGTGAAAAGGATAAACCGATACCTCGCAACAAGCCGAGAAAATAAGTTTTTCCAAGTCCCTTTTTAACAAAAAATAAGAATTTTATGAGAAATCCGGGAAGTAAAAACGGAAGATTCACAAGCAGCTGCAGCAAGGGCATATTTTTAAAAACTAAATATATGCTGTTTCTGGAGGAAAGTTTCACCTTAAATTCATTATATCGGGAACCGCTTACCGCGCTGCCTGCATGATAAACGATTGCCTTTGGCGTAAAATAATTCCGGTATCCGAAAATCTTCGCCCGATATCCGATATCCATATCTTCCAGATAAGCGAAATGATTTTCATCGAAATAACCGATTCTTTCAAAAAGGTACCTCCGGTAAATAGACGCACCGCCACAAGCTGCGAAGATTTCCCTCTCCTTATCACAGTACTCCTTTACTTTTCCTTTTCCCAGGGCGAACGCCCAACCGAGAGCACAGTACAAATCACCTGCATCATCAATGATATCCGGTTCCTTCATGGAGAGCATTTTCGCACTGACGGAAAAAGCATTCGGCTTCTTCTCAATGGATTTCACCAACTCTTCCACGAAATGTGCCTCCGCTCTTGTATCATTGTTCAATAAAATAACATACTTTGTATCTGTTGCGCGTATTCCCGCATTCACCGCCGTACAAAATCCCTGGTTATCAGGAAATCTTATTATCTGTACCTGAGGATAGTTTTCCTCGATAAGAGCAAGGCTTCCATCGGAGGAACCGTTATCTGCAACAATGACTTTCGGAACCGTCGTGCCTTCATATATCGATTGCAAACAAGAGGCGAGATAAGCTTTTCCATTATAATTAGGGATCACAATCGTTGCATTCATTCTAATAATCATACCTTTCCCTTTAATACTGTTGTTATTTCCGGGGTAAAAACAATAGTATAACCAACTTGCCGCATCTTTTGACAAAGATTCATACTTTGTTGTCTGGGCTCTAACACTTTTCCACATGATTGGTATGCAAAAAGTCCAGTAACAGGATCTTCAAGATATGGGACACCCATAATTTCTTCAAACAGGCCTTGAAGCTCTCTTCGCACTTTTATACCGCGTATATCCACGGCATAGGCTTCTTGCGAAAGAGAAGCTCTATGCATATAACCGCTATACTCCTTATGAAGACCTTCGTAACTATTGTTTCCTTTCTTATCGTAAATAGCCCCTACTATTCTTTTACGGGAGTCCAATACCTTACCGCCGATTATTCCTACATCCGAACGCTGTGCAAAGATACCGCCTTCGTAATTGATTCGATAGAATCCAAGATGGAGGGTATGTTCTACCTTCCCTTTCCAGCCCCGCTTCGCAATGAAATCTTCCACCGCTCTTTTTCCGGCATCATAGGCATAGCGTTTACTTTCCGGATTCTCTGCGGTAGAACCGGTATGGCAGCGCCAATGGTATAGCACTTTAGGAATATGGCGGATGGATTCCCTCTTCTTACCGTTCTCACCATTCTCATAAAGAAGCTTTCCTACGGCGCGCAGCACAAGGTCGAAATCTTGAGCTCCATCGTACTTCGCACGAAACTTCAAGTCTTGCATCAGTTCCTTCTTCATCACAAGAAAGTGACAAATATAGTTGTTGGATAACAACAAATCAACATTTAGGGACGGTTTCACATGTGGGTCATAGAATACTGTACAATCTCCATTTCCCTTATCCTCGTCAGAATACAGCATCCATGCTTCCTTGCCTTCCCTTTTTGCTTCTTCAATGGCTGCCGCCATTTCATAAAGAGCATCCGGCGTGAGAACATCATCATGATCGAGCAGACCAATGTATTCTCCCCGGGCTATTTCGAGGGCAGCATTGGTATTCTCGGAAATCCCTTTATTCTCCTTAAGCCTAGTATAGCGAATTCTCTCATCCTTGTAGGCTTCTATCACCTTCTGCACCTCCGGGGACCGACTGGCATCCGCTATGATCAACTCGAACTGAGAATAGGTCTGAGCCAGCACTGAATCCACCATTTCCCTCAGATAAGAAGCGTTCGTCTCATAAGCGGGCACAAGGATGCTAAAAGTATAAGGCAGCTCCTCAGACTCCCGGCGCTGGGTGCGAAGCACATGTGCTTCCGGTTCCTGATAGGAATAGGCTGCCGCCTTTTCTCTTCCAATCCGTTCCAGCACCGCATAATATGCATTCTTTATTCCATTTTTCTTCAGATAATAAAAGGTCTTCTTTAAATTGCTTACTTTTATTATGGCACTTCTCATTTTCTCACACTTTTCCATATTCCTGGGTTGTAACTGTTCACTACCCTCACCGCTACGGGTGAAAATCCATTAAAATCACCTTCGGTGATGGGATTTTCACTTGTTATTCCATGTTTTCTTACGGTCCGCGCAGTGAATGCGCAGACCTGCTGAATAGTTACCCTGGGTTTACAATAAAGCTTCCATCACGGTTCCCATTCTCTTTACAACTGGTACGTAACGCACAGGACTGTCACAGACGCGCGCTCACCTTCCCGCAACCTTTCCTGTGGCAGTCCTATATCGTAGTAACTGGTCAGTATCCTCTCAGTTACGTCTCATATTCATATTGATTTTACTAAATCAAAGCTTTTAAATCTTCTGTCAGCCTATCCACCTTAGCCTGTGCATCCTCTAAGCTAGTTCCCTTAACTCCCATGTAGAACTTAAGTTTCGGCTCCGTTCCCGACGGGCGGGCACAGCACCAAGAATCATTCGTCAACTCGAAATAGAGCACATTAGACTTAGGAAGTCCTGTCTCTTTCTCAGCCTTCGTCTGCATATTTACAACCTTACCGGAAGCATAGTCCCTTACCTCCACTACTTGAAGGTCACCAAAGTTCTTCGGAGGATTATTTCTTAACTTATCCATAATCTGGGCAATCTGCTTAGAACCTTCAATTCCTTTTAAGGTAATCGCATACTGAGTTTCTTTGAAGTATCCATACTTCTCATAGAGATCGAGCATCTGATCCCATACTGTCTTGCCCTGCTTCTTACACCATGCAGCCATTTCACACAGGCACATAACAGCAACTATGGCATCCTTATCTCTGGCATGAGTACCTGCCAGACAGCCGTAGCTTTCTTCCAAGCCGAATACGTAGTGATTGGAACCGCTTTCTTCGAACCATTTAATCTGTTCGCCAATGTATTTAAATCCTGTCAATACCTCGATACATTTTACCTGATAAGCATCAGCAATTGCCATCGCCATATTAGTAGTAACGATGGTCGTAACGAGCGCAGGATCCTCCGGCATCGTTCCTGTCGCACTTCTTTCTCTCAAAATATATTCTGCAATGAGCATTCCCGACATATTTCCGGTAAAAGGAACATATTCGCCGCTCTTCGTATCGAGTGCATAAATACCGAGCCTGTCCGCATCCGGATCCGTTGCCAATACGATATCTGCGTCCTTTTCCTTCGCCAACTTAAGAGCAAGTTCAAATGCCTTTGGATCTTCCGGATTCGGATAATCCAAAGTAGTAAAATCAGGATCCGGCATTTCCTGCTCAGGAACCACATAGACATGTTTGAATCCTAGCTCCGATAAAATACGCCTTACCGGAAGATTTCCCGTACCGTTAAAGGGGGAATACACAATCTTAATTTCATCGGATACTTCTTTGATGATTTCCGGATGGATGATCTGCTTTTTCAATTCTTCCATATAGGCATCATCAATTTCTTTGCCGATTACTTGATATAGACCAGCCTCTATCGCTTTTTCCTTATCCATGGTCTTCACATCATGGTAGTTCGTAACATTCTTTACTTCTGCAATAATCTCTTCATCTTTCGGAGCTGTTACCTGTGCGCCATCCTCCCAATAAGCTTTATATCCATTATATTCCGGCGGGTTATGGCTTGCAGTAATAACAATACCTGAAATACAACCCAGGGTTCTAAGCGCAAAGGATAATTCCGGCGTCGGACGCAAGGATTCGAATACATAAGCCTTGATGCCATTTGCTGCCAGACAAAGAGCTGCTTCATCTGCGAATTCAGGGGACATTCTTCTGGAGTCATAGGCAATTGCTACTCCTTTGTCTTTTCCGCCCTGCTTTATAATATAATTAGCAAGACCTTGTGTTGCCTTTCTTACGGTATAGATATTCATACGATTCGTTCCCGCACCGATTACTCCGCGCAAACCGCCGGTACCAAATTCCAACTCTTTATAGAAACGGTCTTCTATCTCTTTTTCATCATCCTTAATTGCCACAAGTTCTTTCTTCGTCGCCTCATCAAAATAGGAATCATTCAACCAAAAGTCAAATTCATTCTTGTAACTCATATCCATGCTCCTCCTGTACCCATTTTTCTTATTACAATTATATCATATTTTTTTCAATTTTTAAAGAAAAGTCACTCCTGTCTAAAGAAAAATTAGGATTGTAATAAGGGTCGCCCTTTTGGAGCACCTCTTTCCACTTCCCCCTGAACCTTGCCGATTCTTCCTCATACCTCTTCGCTTTTTCCCCCTTATCATCCAAACCTCTGGATATGGACTCAAAATGATATAACTCCGCAAAAGGGGTGAATACATTCAAATATCCCAGTTGTCGAAGTTTGAGGCAGAAATCCACATCGTTTAAAGAAATAGCGAAAGACTCATCCAGCCCTCCTACTTTATCGTATAATTCTCTGGAAACCATAAGGCAAGCCCCTGTTACTGCCGACACATCCTGAGCATAGCAAAGCCTTCCCATATACCCCAGATTTTCTCTATGCTGCCCATAATGACTATGTCCTGCCGTACGATGAGCGCCAAGAGCCAGAACAACACCTGCATGCTGTATCGTCTTATTCTCATAGTAAAGCTTGGCTCCTACTGCCCCAACGTCTTCTCTTTGCGCATACATCAGAAGCTCTTCCATCCAATTGACCGTGATGACCTGCGTATCATTATTCAAAAGCAGAATATAGTCTCCCGATGCCTCCTCCACTCCCAGATTGTTGACTGCCGAATAATTGAAACTTCCTTTTGTGGCCTTACTTTCATTGGCATCCACTATCTTTATTCTCTCATCTTCTTTGAGCTTTTCATAGTATTCCCATATTTCTGCAGTTTCGCTGTTATTCTCTACGATAATGACCTCATAATTATCATAAGTGGATTTCTCCAGGATGGAAGTAATACATCTATCGAGGTCATCCTTATGATCCTTATTAGAAATAATAATAGAAATCTTCGGATTGCCTATAATCTGATAACTAATCTTGAAAATCGTCTCAAAAGCCCTCGTACTCGTAATCTTGAAATGCTTATATCCGTGCTTGCGCAAATGTTCTGCCACTGCCCCTTTCGCCGCATCGATGGCATAAGGCTTCGCTTCAATACCGGATGCCACACTGCCTGCATGAGAGCGCCAGTAATACATCAATTTAGGTACATGTACCACTTTTTTCGCACGGTCGGTCAGTCTGAGAATCATATCGTGATCCTGACTGCCGTCATATTTCGAACGAAAGAGCTCGGTACCTTCCAAAAGCTTCCTGTCAAATACGCTGAAATGACAGATATAATTATTGGCACGAAGATTATCGATAGCGTAATCCGGCTTAAAATGCATAGTGAGCATTTTATTGATATCGTTATTTTTAAAGGTCGTTTCATCACAATAAATATAATCAGCATCTTGCTCATTGACCGCTTTATTATATTCATAAAGCACTGATGGATGCAATATATCATCATGATCGAACAGGCCGATATACTCTCCCGTAGCCATCCCATAGCAGCGGTTGGTATTCCCCGATATCTTTTCATTCTTCTCCAGCTTCTGATAAAGAATACGGGATTCCCCTTTCCCATAGGCTCTGTCTCTTTCAATATATTCTTTGCACACTTCACCTACATAAGCATGTTCACTATCGGAGCCATCCGCAAGGCAGAGTTCCCAATTCTCATACGTCTGATTTATTACAGAATCGAGCATCGCCTTCAGAAATTCTACCGGTGTATTGTAAAGAGGCACCAAAATACTGAACTTCACCATACGGGGAAAGACACTTTCCCTCTCTTGTTTTCTTCTGGCCTCATCTGGAAAGCTGGCCGTTCCGAAGCTTTCCATCGCCTCCCGCTCTCTTTGCTTATATTTAATCTTGGCTATAATTCCCCTAAGATTTCCACAGTTTTTCAACCGACTGCGCAGACGCAATAGGAAATGGACTCCCCTGCGAACAGGAGCACTTGCCTTCCAAATCGGATTGCTCTTAATTCTGTTTATTTTAAAGGAGAGCTCGTCGTTCTTCTCTTCCAGTTCCGCAATCCTGCCCGCCAGATCAGCACATTTGATATGCTCCCTCTCATAAGCTTCCTTGTAATAAGAAGCCTCATCTATGCCTTTTAACTTTTCCTCCTGCATCCTTTCACCTCCAGGTATCTTTCCGTCCAACAGAATAACTTATGGCCGGTACATCGGTCTTGTGCTAACACCCCGATCCGATATCTTCCATCTTCCAAGTCTCCCTTTCGAAGCCGCACAGCAAATCCCGTCAAGCCCACATTCTCCTGATCGGGAAGGTTCTGTTCCACATCCCTTCGAGGTAACAGTTCAGGAATGATACAAAACTGCTTCTTGCCGCTCTGAAGTAAAATCTTCTTGTCATAACAAGCATTGTTCGATCCCGATACAAAAGAGTAGCCTTGAATATAATATTCATCCTCGCATTTCGGAACCTGTCCGGAACGCCATTCCTCTACCGTTCCTGCATATTCCAGGCTGATTATAACGCAGGGCTCTTCTCTCGCCCGGTCCGCAATCCCACTGACTGATATGGGCTTTCCGAAAGAGAGGTCTTCCTTCCATTCATAATCTGCCTTTAATTCGAATCCCGTACTTAGCATATCTCCTGCCAAATACTTATGGTAAAAAGGGTCTTTTCCATAAAGTTCCGGATGCCGTTCATAGAGCTTTCTCTTCTCCGTAAGAAGCCGGTTCAGCTTGCCCTCTTCCTCATCCTGCCCTCTGCTCAGCGACTCCCAATGATACAGCACGGTCTCTTGCAGTACCACATTATAATATCCCTTTTCATATAAGGAAAAGCATAAATCCACATCGTTAAAAGCTACAGGCAGCTCTTCCGGGAATCCGCCTGCTTCTTTCCACTTTTCCAGTTGCACCGCAAGACAAGCACCCGTTACAGCAATCACATTTCTTTTCGCACAGTTCCACCCATAATAATAGCAAGCATCATTATCTTTGAATTGCAGCTTATGAACAGGGCCGAGACGCTGATTCACAATGCCTCCATGCTGTATCCGCTTCGTATTCGGATATAATAACTTCACTCCCACCGCTCCTGCGTAAGGCCGCACAGCCTGATTATAAAGCCCTTCCATCCATCCGAGTCCCTCTTCGCGCTGCGGCACTTCCACATCATCATTCAGAAAGAGCAGCACCTCCCCGGATGCTTCCAGCGCTCCCCGATTGCACATACGGGAAAAATGAAACTCCATCGGCTCATAAATATACGTGCCCGAAACTGCAAGCCCTTTCAAGTAGGCCTCCAAACGATTCTTCGTATCTTCCCTACTGCCGTTATCCACCACAATAATTTCATAAGGAAGCTCCGTCACTTCTCGTATCGATTCGATACATCGCCGAAGCACTTCTTCATTATCTTTGGAAGGAATAATCACAGAAACAAGAGGTGTCTCTCGTTCAGAAGTAATATTCCGGTCGAAAACATTGCTACTGTCTGTGAAGTCTTCCACTTCAAGAATATCATCATTATATAATAAATTCATCTCTCGATTGGAGTAAGAATGAAATAAAATCTCATCGATATGTCCGATAGGGGAATTTCCATTCAACTCACCCTGTGTTCTTCTTTCAAATCCTCCCGCTTTCTTCGCAAGGAGACAGCACATACGATAAATCCATACAGTAGGATTATCTACAGAATTCCCTCCAAAAGAAGCAATTTCTTCCTTCAATAATTCCTTCCATATAGAAGTACGAACAGCAAATACGGAACCAAAGTAAAAATAAGATAAAAAGGTGTCCGGCGACCAGTCCGGCTTTAACCACGGTGTATAACGAAGACCATCCGGGCTTATCACATCTTCATCCCCATAAGCGAGGGACATATGGGGATTCGCAAGAAAGAAACGGCTCATCGCCGCCTCGGATAAGACAGAAGCTTTCCCATCCTGTGCCAGAAACACCGTGATGTCTGCAGATTTTTCCTCTTCCATCTCATACATCGTCACATAACTCTGTGCCGCTTCATAGGGAATCCATCGAAATGTCAGTTTCGACACTTCTCCCATCTCCTTTAATTCCTGTTCGAGCATAACTTCCCTTTTTCGAATCCAGGCATCATAAGAAATGCTCTTTCTCTCAAGAAGCCGATGATATCTCCGATTCTCTATTCCTATTATCTTCTCCTTAATCCACCGCTTCATTTCATTCCATCCTCACGAACTACCACACCTTTTTGACTGCTCCTGCCAAATCTTTCGCAATTTCTTCCGGAATACGTACAATTTCCATGTGCGCCGTCAACACGTTCTGTTCCTTTTGGCTGAGATTTCCAACTGCTATATTGATATTGGGGTCCGCGGTGGCAAAGACATAGCTTCCGTCCTTAAGCCGCCTTCCATTCGTTACAATATTTTTTCTCGTCATCTCTATCTCAATGCCGTTTAGGAGAAGGTCTATAATCCTTACGACACAATAATCCATGACCGGATCGATACGGAGCATGGAAACATTTCCATCGACCTCCAACTTAAGGGAAATCAGATTCTCCCCCTCATAGGCATCTCTTACGAAATAAGAAGTCTCTTCGCTATAGCCACTTCCTCTATCTTCATAAATCTGAACTCTCTCTTTCACAGAGGAATCATCGAATTTATGTGCCCACTTTAAAGGCTCTACAATCCGACAGCCTATCGCATCTCTCATCTGCGCCATGGACTTATGCTTTCCGGTAACAAATTGCTGGAATTCCATTTCCTGTTCCCTGAACTCCTCCGCCTCTTTTTCCGTAATGCCGAGCGTATCGATGATAACATCCAAATTTAACTTATTTCGCTTTTCATTTTCCAGTACATAACAATAGATAGCCCGGAAGGCAATCTCCTTAGCTATCACCGGTTTTCCAAATGTCCACTCATAATCAATAATAGTCCAATCGGCTTCTTTGACCGCTTCCACGTTAATTTCTTTAAGAAAATCTTCCCACGATGTTGCTTCTTTTAACGTTATCAATATATTGGAGAAAATAAGATCATAATCTGCCACCGGCATCTCTTCACCATAGGATATTCTTTCCAGGTATTCATTAAATAACAAGTGAAATTTATCTGTTTCCCCAATCTCTAAACAGCTATCCAACACTTCTTCCAGCGTTCTTCCTTCTACATATTCGAACTCTGCACAAGCACCGTCTTTCCCCAGAGTACATTGATTCACCGCAAGCTTCCCGCCTTCAAATCGCTTCTTCAAATCGATATAGGCCGTTTCCATATTGCGGACATGTTCCTTTGCTTCATTAAATAACGCGTGTTTTTTTACCTTTTTCTTTCCCTCTTCATCCATAACGATTTCTGTTCTGATTGCATATTCCGGCGAACGATCGTTGGAGTACTTGGCATACTTCACATCGAAGCCTTTTCCGATTACCGCTACATATGAATTGGAAAACAAAGGGAACACACCATCCTTTATGATTCCATCAAAAGCTTGCTTCTCATCGAACAGGTACATCCTGTCTCTATCGAAGTTTCTCATGTTTTCTGATAGTTCTCCGAACTGCGGTAGTCTCTCATCCGAATAAAGGGCTGTCATAAATTTATAATCCGGATAGGGATAGTAAAAGGAATATTCATTCACATCGCAGGCTTTAAAAATAGCTTCCAGACCTTGTCTTGTAAAAGTCCTGACGCCTCCGCCTTGTGCATAATCTTCAATCCCTGAAAAATAAGTCCCCAAATGATCTTCTCTGCATCCGGCAAAATATTTAAGCCCCAGCCTATTCTCAATCGCAATCACAATACGTCCATCCTTCTTCAGATGGCGCATCATCATTTTCAGCAAATCTTCATAAGGATGCTCCGTTCCCGTATAGCTCTGTCCGTATTCAAATACTCCGATAAAAAAGATATAATCGAAATCACACGGAAGCTCCGGCTCAATATCCTTAAAATTCCCAACATGTATCTTCACATTATCGCAGTCATGATGGCGATGCGCATTGATCAAGCTTCTTTTCTTGGATAAATCGATACAGGTCACACTTCCTGCATTGCGTGCAAGTCCTCCGGTAATCGCTCCGCATCCGGCGCCCACTTCCAGCACCTTGGCATCTTTCCCCATAGGAATCCAATCCACAATATTCTCTCTTAGGGATGATAGATGATAAAGAATCGGCCATTTCGCACGTTCTTCAATAATACTTCTGTATTCGACTGCAGAGCGGTTTCTTACAATATCGAGAAGTTCATCCTCCACCTCTCCATCACAGTAAAAATCCTCGCCGGGATAATATTTATAATCAAGAACTACTTTTCCGATTTGCTCCGTCATACTGCTTCTCCTCCCATAACAGTTCAGTTCCTTCACTGTTATCTATATTCTACAACCGATGCCCTTGTATCCATATCATAATATCCTACCGTATCCTTGTCGGATATTACCGTCAGGTTCATCACATCATACAATCTATGGTATACGGCAAAATCATTGTTTTCATACCCTGTTACACCGAAAGACAGAAGATATTCTCCTCCTTGCAGGTTCATCTTCTGGCAAAATGTCACCATTTTCACACTCCCCGCTTCTACTGACTCTAAGAACGTCTTCTCAAGCATTGTATTCGTTCCTGTAATCTCTGTCCCTTTCACATTTTTTACCGTAAAGGCAAAGATCGGGGCAGGAACTCTCTGGGTGAATTCCACCTTCATATGAATGGTGAATTCCTGTCCTTTCATGATAGCCGTCGTTCGGATTCCTTCACTATCTGTAATGTAATATTCTGTTATTTGTGCCGCTTTCGTTCCGTATTCCAGCAAATCCGGATTGGCGAAAGCCTTCGCTCCGGCCGCCTTTCTTATTTCATTATCATTTAACAGGTTCGAAGAGTCTTCTTCCTCTATCGAGTATTGTCCTACCAGCACGCGCTTGTAGACATCGATAATCTCCTTCGGCGGGCCTTCTCCCAGCTTCTTCCCCTGATTTAACAACACTACCCTGTCGCAATATTTGCTGATACTGCTCAAGTCATGACTGACGAACAAGATTGTCTTTCCCAGTTTCTTGAATTCTTCGAATTTATGATAGCATTTCGCCTGGAAAAAGACATCTCCCACCGATAGTGCTTCATCTACAATCAGTATTTCCGGTTCGATATTGATGGCTACCGCAAAGGCAAGACGCACGAACATACCGCTGGAATAAGTCTTCACAGGCTGATATACATAGTCTCCAATATCCGCAAACGATAAAATAGAGTCCATCTTCGCTTCGATTTCCTTCTCCGAGAAGCCGATCATCGTACCATTCAAATAAATATTCTCAATGCCATTATACTCCATATTAAATCCGGCACCCAACTCCAGAAGAGCGGAAATACGCCCATTTACCGTCACCTCTCCTGCAGAAGGATTCAGCACACCGGTAATAATTTTAAGAATGGTAGATTTGCCGGATCCATTGGTTCCGATAATACCTACCGTTTCCCCTTGGTACACCGTCATATCCACTTTATCAAGCGCATGATGCTCTTTGTACTTCTTCGCTTTCGAGATGCCAAAGGCCTCTTTCATGCGATCTGAGGGCCTTTCATATAATTTATATACTTTCTCCAAATCCTTTGTCCGGATTGCTATTTTTCTTTCTTCCATTCCGCCGCTTCTCCATCATCCTGTTATTACATTACATCCGCAAAATGGACCTTCAATCTCTTGAAGATCAAGGACCCGATACAGAATAATGTAATGGTAAATATCCAGAAGTAAGTGGAAGAATAGAAATGTTCAAAAAACCATTCCTGCTCATACACTGCACTTCGGTAGCCGTTCACAATATAAACCATCGGATTCAACTTAAATAAAGGCTTCATCTTATCGCTCAACATAGAAATATCCCATAAAATCGGTGTAGCCCACATTCCAATTTGAAGAACAATACCGATAATTTGTTGTAAATCCCTGAAGAAAACGACAATCGCGCATGTCGTATAACTAATAGCCAACACCAACACGAATTCGCAGAAGCTGTAATAAAAAATTTGTAATGTATATATGCTCGGATAATAGCCGTAAGCAATTGAAATAAGTAATAAGACCACTACAAAAAATGCATGTATAAAGGTAGCCGCTATCACCTTGATAATAGGCAGAATACTAATTTTAAATACTACCTTTTTTACCAGATAATTGTATTCCATCAGCGCCGTCGTTCCATTTGTCAGCGCTTCCGAGAAGTAAAACCACGGTACCAGACCTGCCGTAAGATAGAGCACATATGGAACTTCAATTCCTCCGGCCACAAGCTGACTTCTCGTATTAAATACGCGGTCGAATACGATCCAATACATAACAACCGTTACGATTGGCTGTACAAAAGCCCATATCATACCTAGATATGAGCCTGCATATCTCTTCTTAAAGTCATTTTTTGCCAGCTTCCAGATCAGCTTCTTATTCTGCAAAAGTTCCTTAGGCAATACTACGAGACGATCGTAAAAAATACCGAATATCACGCAGGTAAAGACGATAAGAATACATGCCATTACCTTTTTCATTAGCTCCGTTCCCTGGTCTGCCAATGGATTATGGTGTGTCACTATAATTCCTGCCAAAATGAAGGCAAGGAAATAGAAGGCGGTCATCACCGCCTTTTTGGGAATATGCTTTATATTCATTTTAAAACCACTTCTAACATCGCTTTCTTTTTTTACTGCTTTCATATGAAGATTCCTATCCATGTATTCTTACGATCAGCGCCGCAAATGCGCATACCTACTGAATAGTTACGCTAAATTCGTTACAGTTCAGCCTTCAGCTTCACAGTAACAATTAATACACACAAAATTGCATAGAGAAGCAATTTGGGCTTCGCGGTACTGATGGCTGAACTGTTACCTAAATTCTGCGATACCGCCCCAGTTCATATCTTTTTCGGACATGATAAGCTCCATTCCTTCCGGAATAGGCCATTCTATCCCAATATCGGGATCGTTATAAAGAAGCCCGCCCTCATCATTCGGATGGTAGAAATCCGTACATTTGTAAGCGAATTCCGCATAATCGGATAATACAAGAAAACCATGGGCAAAATTCTTAGGAATAAAAAATTGTTTCTTATTCTCTGCAGATAGTACAACGCCAAACCACTTTCCGAAGGTCTCGCTTCCTTCTCTTAAGTCCACGGCCACATCGAAGACTTCACCGTTTACCACTCTTACCAGCTTGTCCTGAGGGAATTCCTTCTGAAAATGCAATCCGCGAAGCACCCCCTTTTTCGATGCCGATTGATTATCCTGCACGAATATCTGATCAATGCCTGCTTCCTTAAATTCCTCGTAATGATAGGTCTCCATGAAGTATCCCCTTTCATCCCCGAATACCTTAGGGGTAATCACTTTAAGACCTTCTATTTCACATGTTTCTACTGTTATCTTTCCCATTTTAAACTCCTTTTAGCTCTCTAAATTATATCGTCTACCAATCCGCATTTTCCGCGCCGATGGGCTTCGGCTCCACGATTTCTCCATCCACCGCCGACGCATCTTCGGAAGTCTCCGAATCGCCCGCTAAAGCGGCTGCTTTATTCATCTCTTCTTCGTCTAAGGCATTCGGTTCAATCTTCAAATAGCTCAAGTTAAAATCTACTTTCCCTTCAATACCATCCACTTTTCCACTGGATGTATATTGCCACATATGATAATACCCCTGATAAACCGGTACATCACGATATTCTGCCAGCCAGATAATATAGTTTCTAAGCACATTCATATCGAGCATCTCATTAAACCAGTTGCGAGCACCGTACACACCCGCACGATACCCTGCACTCTCCACCGTCGCCGCAAAAGCTTTACACACCTGAGTTCTTGTCTCCACATCCAATCCGTCTGCCCGGCCGTTACCGCCGGCGCCTTCGGTATCGATGAACACAGGATAGGTAATCTTATACTCTTTACACATATTAATGACCATGCTGGCCTCTTCCACGGCCTCCACAGCATTCAATGCCTGGGTGAAGAAATAAACCCCGACAGGAATTCCTGCCTTGGCAGCTCCCTTTATATTTTTCGTAAAATAGGGATCCTCAATCAGTGCTCCCGTAGTAGCCCCCCGGTAGCCTACACGAATAATCGCATATTCCACACCTGCCTGCTTCACCTTATCCCAATCGATTTCTCCATTCCATTTGGAAACATCAATTCCCACCTTAGCGTTGGCATTACTTGCCTGCATCTTCGTAATTTCAGAGTTATCCGCATCGTCAAGAGCACCGTTCACTTCCAGGTCCTCCAAAGTAGGATCAATATCCTCTTCCGTAAAAATAAGCAGACTAATATCATCAATTACCACATATTCCACGCTCTGTTTTACTTCAATTACGGATGGTGCCTCCGGTACACGATATCCTGCCACTTCTTTCAGAATCACTTCATATCTGCCCGCTCTCAGATGATCGATATAGATAACGCCGTCCTGATCCTCGTCCAGATATTCTTTATCATTATTAAGTACCACACAGAATGTCTCTCCCGTCACTAACTTCCCCGCATTATCCACCACTTGAATGCGCAGATTCTTCTCCACAGAAGTCATAAGGAGGGAGAGATGCTTCTCATTTACCTTTTCTATAGCTGAATAAGGCTTTTTATCCGGATTGAAGAACGTCTCATCTGCCAAAAAAGCGCGACTGTCCGAACCAATCCGGCTGGCTGCAGCCTCCCCTGCCTGGTCTTCTTCTTGTACAATTTCTGCCGATGTCTCCTGGCTCTCTTTTCCCATAAATAAATCTTTGTTCGCATAGAATACCGTACCGGCTACTACCGCAAACATTATCACGACCATAAAAATGGTCATTCTCTTCAGACTAGAGTCCATTTGCAACCTCTATCATATATTTTCCATAGTCCGTTTTCATCAACGGTTCTGCCAACTTAAGAAGCTGTTCCTTCGTAATAAATCCTCTCTTATAAGCAATCTCTTCAATACAGGAAATGTAAAGTCCCTGTCTTTTCTGAAACGCGGACACGAAATCTGCCGCATCCAGCAAAGAATCATGATTGCCTGTATCCAACCAAGCAAAACCTCTGCCTAAGGTCTCCACCATTAATGTTCCCCTACGCAGATATTCATTGTTAATACTTGTTATTTCTATCTCTCCCCTTGCGGAAGGTTTTACATTTTGGGCAATGTCTACCACGTCATTATCATAAAAATAAAGACCCGGTACCGCGTAATTGCTCTTTGGGTTCTCCGGTTTTTCCTCGATGGAAAGGGCCTTTCCATTATCATCGAATTCAACAACGCCATACTCTCTCGGATCACGGACATAATAACCGAATATGGTAGCTCCTCTTCCTCTCTCCGCTACTTCACGAAGCACCTTAGAAAAACTCTGACCATAGAAGATGTTGTCTCCCAGCACGAGAGCCACGCTATCACTTCCTATGAAATCTGCCCCGATAATAAAGGCATCCGCAAGCCCTCTCGGCTGCTCCTGAACCGCATAGGAAATCGAAAGTCCAAGTTGTTCACCCGTACCGAACAATTCTTCGAAAACGGGAACATCCCTAGGCGTAGATATAATAAGGATCTCTCTGATTCCCGCCAACATAAGCGTCGATAACGGATAATAAATCATCGGTTTGTCATATACCGGCATAATCTGTTTGGAAATTGCTTTCGTCAGAGGATAAAGGCGCGTTCCGCTTCCCCCTGCAAGAATAATTCCTTTCATGATAACCTCCATAAATCTCTTTTTGTAATGCTATAATATTTCAACGTATACTATTTCTTAGTATATCATAAAATACTCAGAATGAAAAATGTAAAATAAAACTCTTTACATGTAAAATGGGAGCGATCCAAATCGTTCCCATTTCTCATTTTTCTTATCCTTCCAGCTTATTCCCCGCTGTACATATCCGCATAGTATTTCTGGTAATCGCCGCTTGTGACGTTCTTCATCCAATCCTCATTCTCGAAGTACCACTGAATCGTCAGTTTAATACCTTCTTTGAACATCGTCTCCGGCTCCCAGCCTATTTCTTCTCTAATCTTATCCGGGGCAATGGCATATCTTCTGTCATGGCCTTTTCTATCTTCCACATAAGTAATTAAATCTTTACTCACTAACTTCTTTCTTTCGTCGCCTTCCGGAAGCATTTCCTGCAGCGTCTCTATAATAATATTGATAATTTCAATGTTCTGCTTTTCGTTGTGACCGCCCACATTGTAAGTTTCGAACAGTCTTCCCTTTTCCTGTACCATATCGATTGCCTTCGCATGGTCTTCCACGTACAACCAGTCTCTGACATTCTTACCGTCTCCATATACCGGCAACGTCTTACCTTGCAACGCATTATTGATAATCAAAGGAATTAACTTCTCCGGGAACTGATAAGGCCCATAGTTATTCGAGCAGTTCGTAATATTAGCAGGGAAACGATAGGTATCCATATAAGCTCTCACTAACATATCGGAACCTGCTTTGCTGGCGGAATAAGGACTATGAGGATCATATGGTGTGGTCTCGTAGAAATATTCACCTTCCTCCTCTAAGGAACCATATACTTCATCCGTGGATACATGCAGGAACTTCTTATCCTGTTTGAAAGTACCATCCTCAAGCTCCCATGCATTTTTCGCACAGTTCAACATAACAGCCGTTCCAAGTACATTCGTCTGTACGAACACTTCCGGATTGCGAATGCTTCTATCTACGTGGCTTTCTGCTGCGAAATGCACCACTCGGTCGATATCATTCTCTGCAAATATCTTAGCAATGGCATCCTTATCACAAATATCAGCTTTCACGAACTCATAATTGTCTCTTCGTTCCACTTCTTTCAAATTCTCCGGATTACCCGCATAAGTGAGTACATCCACATTGATAATTCGTATACCATCCCCGTACTTTTTGAACATATAATGAATATAATTGGAGCCGATGAAACCTGCTCCTCCTGTTACCAGATAAGTCCTCATAATATTTTATGCCTTTCGCGATTTTATTTATGAATAATATAACCTATTTTCTTCAGTTTTGCAACTTGGTATCTCTTAATAATCTCTGAATTCGTCTCATCTTTTGTTTATATGTAACTGTTCAGTGCCCTCACCGCTACATGTGAAAATCCATTAAAATCACCTTCAGTGATGGGATTTTCACCTATTCTCCCATGTATTCTTACGATCCGCGCAGTAAATGCGCAGACCTACTGAATAGTTACGTTTATACACTTTTAATATCCCAGGTAACTAATGTTCAAATCCACTTTGCCGCTAATGCCTGCTACAGACCCTGTGGAAGAATACTGCCACAGATCATACTTCGTCGCTGTATAGCTGGGAGCTGCTGCATACTGAGCCAACCATATTTTATAATTTGTCAGGCTGGCCGTATTGATATACGATGTGAACCATGTCTTATTGGCATAGATTCCTGCCGTATATCCGGAGTTCTGAATCGTCTGAGCGAATGCTTTACAAACTGCAGTTCTCATATCCCTGTTAATTCCATCCGCACGGCCTCCGCTGGGCTCCACATCCAAAAACACCGGATACGCTATCTTATAGCCGCTAATTAAATTCAATACCATAGAAGCCTCTTCCACTGCCTCCACTTCATTGACTGCCTGTGTGAAGAAATATACCCCTACCTTCAGGCCAGCCGCAGTCGCCCCCTGGATATTGGAACGGAACTTCGGATCCTCGATCAAAGCACCCGTCGTAGATCCGCGGTAGCCACAGCGGATAATCACATAGGATACACCGGAGTTCTTCACTGCATTCCAATCGATATTTCCATTCCATTTCGATACATCAATTCCCATATTTCCAGAAGAAGCCGCAAGCACTCCATCACTGCCAAAATTATATTTTGCCCCCTGAATTACTTGCTCTCCGGTCACTTTATTACCGTTCGCATCGAAATAATAGGTCTTTCCATCTATGGTCTGCCAACCGGTATATTTATACTCTTTATTCTCCGTAGCTTTTACCTGTTTATAGAATTTCCCCGCTGTGAAATAATCGGAATAAACCGCCTCTTTATAGTTTCCTTCGGAATCTTTGATAAATAGTTGATTGCCATCATTGTCTTTTAATTTAGTCGATTTATCATTTTCCGGATTATTTCTCACTGTGATATTGCAAGTAGCCATCACCGAGTTGTCCGCATTGCTCACTGCTTTCACCGTTGCCGTTCCTTCACTGATACCTGTTACCGTACCATCAGAAGCTACCACAGCCACCGCATCATGATCGGACGACCATGTGACAGACGTGTCACTTACATTCTTCACCTCCACGCTGAGCGTTAGCGTTTTACCGGTCAGTACTTTACCGGAAGCGGCGCTAATTGTTATGGATGGCTTCTCCTTCTCCGTCACGGTTACCGTACAGGTCGCCATATGACCGGTAGCGGTCTTAGCCGTAATATCTGCAGTCCCAACCTTTAATGCAGTAACGGTCCCTCCGGACACGGAAACTATATCAGCATTACTGCTTCCCCATTCCACTGTATTTCCGGAAGGATCGGTCGTCGCTGTTACAACTGCCGTTTCACCTGTCTTCAATGCAAGGCTCGCTTTATCCAAGCTTACCTTTATCTCAACCGGGGGATTGGTTCCGGAATCCGTTGTTGTATCTGCCGTTGTATCCGTAGTTGTATCTATTGTTGTATCCGTAGCTGCATCGGTTCCTGCCTCCTGGTTTTCCGTCTGGGGTTCCCCATTTACCGCTGCAAAACGCATGAATCCAGTAGCTTTTACCAAAGTCATAGGATCTGTAATCTTATCCTTAGATACTTCTTCATATCCGGTATTGTCGCTGCTGCCATCTGCTGCGGTCTTGGTGGATTCTACCCATGCAACAGTATCCGTAAGCGCAGACTCTATCACCGTCTCCTGTATCTTCGTATCCTCAATGGCCACGTTCACATCCGATTCTTTCTTCACTTCATCGGAAACGTCCACCTTTTTATATTCGATCTTATCCTTAATCGCTACCTCTATTCCCTGTGTGGAAAAGGAATAGCCTGTCGCAGCTTCGATGTTTTCCATCGATACCATACAATTACCGGGAGCCATATCCGTCTGGTAAATAACACCATCTTTATCCTCATCTTTGAGGGTATAAGTTTTCTTCTTCGCATCCGTAATCTTCACTTCGAAAGGAACGCTCGCTACCAGCTTCCCGGTCTTCTCATTGATAAATTTTATCTTTAAATCTTTCTGCATAGAACTCAGCTGCATCTTCACTTCTACGGCCCCGGCTTCTTCCAGCTCCTTCTCTTCATACTCCATAACGGCCGCCGCCACTTCTTCCTGAACCGCTGTCCTCGCCGCATGTGCGTCTGCCACTGCAAGAAGCCCACTCTCACCGATTATCGCAATTCCTTCCATGCCAGTCCCCACCTCTTGAAAAGAAGTGACTTGACTATGAAGCACCTTCGCATTTGCATACATCGAACAAGTCACAATTGCAAATACCATAATCAAAGCACCGCCTGCAGTGATCACTCTGTCCATCGTCTCCATATGTTTTATTTTATACCAAAGCCCGCTCTTTCTTTCGTTACGCCTTCTATCCCGAGATATCTTCCTGGCCTTACCGGAACTTTTCTTTATCACAGCACTTTTCTTTAGCGAAATATCATTCTTCGCAGAAGTATTTTTTCCCGCTGTAGATTTCTTCTTTGACGAAGTCTTTTTCCCGGATTGTTTTTTATTTGAAGTTACGGACGGCTTAATAGCTCCGTCTAACTCTTTGATATTTCTGAAATTTTCCTTATCAGGTATATCAAAATCTATCAAATCCAATTCATCGATTACAAGTCTGCTATTCGTGACAGAATCACCACTTCTACCGCATTTCTTCTTCATTATTTCTGCGAACCCTTCCCAAATGAGTATTTGGCAATATCTTACCATGGAAAAGCTGTTTTTTCAACATTTATTGCCTTTTATTCCCTCATTTCGAGCTATACTTTTCTAAGATTTACATATTTTTGGTTAATTGTATGAAAAAATTGATATTTTTTTAACTTTTGTCGATGAATTACTACATTAAGTTATTGACTTTTTTCGCTATTGCTGACAAAATAAAAAACGAGATCAATAATTTATGTATTTGAGAAGGGGAATTTTCATGATGTACATGCACTATTGCAAACTTTGTCATCGGGTTCACATGCTAAATGGTCACAAGATGACATGTCCGAAATGCGGAGAATCTATTACCGAGCTGCGTATCCCATACATGGAGTATGTTAGTATGGATATCGCTGAAAGAAATGAGTTCAAAGAAAAATGTGCCGATAAGGATCAATTAAAGAACCTTAGCACTACATACCGTATGTATAAGTACAGCAAATGGTACAAAGAGTTAAATAGCCAGCGTTGCTGAGCCATTTAATGTGGAGAAAAAATATAAGCGGGATAAAATCTTAAAATTTTATCCCGCTTATATTTTTTATAGCTTTTTGTAATAAATAATAGTACAATAGACACTATTCAGCAGGTCTGCGCATTTACTGCGCTGACCGTAAGAATACGTGGAAAGATAAGTTAAAATCCCATCACCAAAGGTGATTTTAATGGATTTTCACAAAGCAATCTTTGCTTTCGTAACTGTGAGGGTATTGAACAAGTTACGTACAATAGACACGTCTCAAGGAGGTATTTTATGAAAAAAACAAATAAAGAGAATGCTAAAAATAGCATAATATCCCGCCTCAATTTGCATATAATGCTCATTGGAGCTATCGTCATTATCGCACTTGTTGCCATCATTAAGCTCATCTTATGGAACATCGGGACGAAGTCTGATTATGACCCGGATAATCTGGCGGAAGGTTACGATATTGAAGCACTGGATACTATCATTCCTTTAAGCGCTGCTAACTTAGAAGGCAGGGTGGACGATGGCGTGACTACGATTCTTTGCCTGGGCGGCAATCCCTTAACCGACGGTTCCGGGGCTAATAGCTTCACTTCGCTGCTCGCTGCTAAGACAGATGCTACCGTATACAATGGAGGCTTCCCTAATTCCGGCATCGGAGCGAAATACTCTTCTTATAACGAAGGCTATCCGAGAGATAACTTCAACTTTCCCTATGTGGCAAAAAGTATTGCGTCGAAGGATTTCTCTGCTATGAAATCGGCACTGGCTTCCGAGACGGAAGAAATTTATGCCGATACAACAAATACCTTGGAATCTATCGATTATGACAAGGTGGATATTATGGTAGTTATGTACGACGCTATCGATTATATGGAACGGATACCCTCCGATAATCCAAATGACCCTTATGAACTCAGTACCTATACCGGTGGTCTGCGAAACGGTATTGAAGCGATCCAGCAAGCTTATCCTCATATTCGTATCTTCGTTATGTCTCATACTTATGCACAAAGCATCGATGAGAACGGCAACTATCAAAATGGCGGCACAACAGATCTCGGTCACGGTCCCCTTCCCCATTATCTCGTAAAGGAAGTGGATGTGGCTATTTCCTGCGGAGTATCTATTATCGATAATTACTATGGTACAATAAACGAGGACAACTACAAAGATTACATGACCGATTATCTTCACTTAAATGATGCCGGGAGGAACGCTCTCGCCGACAGATTAGCGGAGGTTATCAATACCGGACACAGCTCTTCCAAATAAGTTTATTTACACTTTCTACCTTAATAATTCCGATGCCGTGCAGTGATATGCACGGCACGGTTTGAACAGTAACTAATATTCTACAGAAAACAGCTCTTCATAATCATAGGCTGCAACAATCTCCCTCATCTTAAGTAATTCTGCTTCCAGATTCTCATTCGTCACTTCACACTCTCCCGAGGCAAAACACTCCGTCATATACCGATTAATATTCGGGTGATAGTGGCTATAGTCTGCGTAATTATCCAGATTACAAACAATCCACTCCTGATTAGGGAAGAAAAATACACGTACATTATCATAGGCGAGTAAACGTTTTGTAATATACTCATACTCACTTATGGTCGCCTCCATATGATTTTCCAGCAATACATCATTCCAAAATAAAATACTATAGGGCGGATAAAAGATATAAAACTCCGTATCCGGATTACTTTCGATATAGGGGCAAATATTGACTGACAAATTCTCCTCTACGCTTCGTATATAATTTTCCGGGGCCGCTTCCTCTTTTACTGCCTCCGGCGGCTCATAATTATGCATTACCCACTGCTTATTATAATATTCCTCCGTCCACCAACTGGCATATACGGTAGCCAGATCCGTCTTATCCGGATCTGCCATCGGCCGCAGTATGTACTGAAGCAGCACATCCTTATTCAATACGTAGGAAATGTCATTCCATACCGAAGTGTCATACAAATAAGCAGGAATCGGATATTTCGTCTCTTCCACTCCGCCGGTATAAGTAATTACATCAATTCCAAGAAAAGCAGCATCGATCTTATGCCCGCTTTGAAAAACAATATCCATGATATTAGCCTGATCCTTAGGAAATGCGCCGCTATAACTGAGCTTCAGCGTCTTAAGTCCCAACAGTTCATCAAACCAATGGGTATTGAAGTTCACAGTCATAGACGAGCCAAGAATTACGCTGTCATAATCCATATGTCTCGCCATCCCCGGATTCTGGTTCACTTGATGATCCACAATATATGGGAAGTCATCCAACGGCTTATGATATTGAAAAAAAGGATCTACATATACTACCAGCGAGATAACCATCACCATGGCTGCCGCCAAGGTCAGGACAAATATCCATATCCATCTTCTATCCTGTTTCATCTTTCCCCCACTTCTTATTCCCGGCAAATTCGTAACTGTCCAGTACTCTCACAGTTACACAAATTCTAAAAATTGAAATACAAAAAACTACTGACATTGGAAAACATCAAAATGCACCAGAAAAATAACCCTGCCGTAAAAACAGCAGACCAAGTTCTCGGCTTCATCTCTTCTGTCACCTTTACTGCATTTTTCCCCAAAAATACCAGCACCAGAGAAAAAGCTGTAATGACAAACATTAATAAATAATGCCCATATTCCCAACGGTCCAAACGCAGCACCTTTAACACATACCAGAATTCATCCAGATTAAAATATCCGGCCAGATTTTTATTTACCCGTTCCCATCCACCGCTTATCGCAAGACGAAGTAATTCATTTCCCTGTGCCACACTCCTGGCCCTGAAATAAACCCAAGCGATGCTCACATAAACAAAAGTAAGCAGAACACTTCCCTTACTTTCTTTCCCTTGCTTTCTCCTTTGCCACATACGGGTGAAGACATACAATCCCCCATGCAGCATTCCCCAGAGGATAAAATTCCATCCTGCACCATGCCATAGGCCGCTCAGGAAGAACACAATCAACATGTTCCTACACATAACTGCCGTCCCTTTGCGATTGCCTCCCAGAGGAATATATACATATTTTGTAAAGAAACGGCTCAGCGTTATATGCCACCGCTTCCAGAAATCCACAATATTCTTCGCCTGATACGGAGAGTTAAAATTAAGAGGGAGTCTAATGCCAAAAATCCTGCTAATACCCATCGCCATATCACAATAACCGCTGAAATCGAAGTAAAGCTGCAGAGCATAAAACAGAACTAAAAGTATCGCATCCGGGCTATGTATGAGATGTAGATTATCGTAACCATAATTAACAGCATTGCCGAAGGTATCTGCCAATAGAACCTTTTTTGCCATACCGAAGACGAATAGAGTCATTCCCTTTCTTATCTCTTCGCTATCTAACTCCTTATTTCCAATCTGTCTAAATTGGGAAAAAAGTTCCTCATGAGTCACAATAGGACCTTCTGTCAATTTAGGAAAATAAGAAATATAAAGGACATAGTCGATGAAACTGCACTCCTGTACTTCACCCTTAGCATAATCTACCAAAAAGGAAATCTGCTGAAAAGTAAAAAAACTAATTCCTACCGGCAAGAGAACTTGTAAAAGCGGCCATGAGCCACCCCGTATTTCATTTATATTCTCAATGAAAAAATTCATATACTTCACATAGAATAAAAGTCCAAGATTTCCTGCAATTCCAACCGCCAGTATCCCCTTTTTTCTCCTGCTCATCGACCATGGAGGGATAGGCTTTCTTTTAAGGATAAGAATCACTCCATAGTTGAAGATCAGGCTTCCTGACAGCACCCATAAGTATTCCATCCGAAAACTTCCGTAAAACCAAAATGACATTGCTGTCATCCACACTTTTGCTGCCTCGCTTTTTTCTTTCCTTACAAGAAAATAATAACCAAGAATACTTATCGGCAGAAATAAAAATACAAATTCATATGAATTAAATAACATCGCTACACCGTCCGTCACATTTTATCGTAGCTGTTCAGTCCCCTCGCAGCTACTTGTGAAAATTACCTTCTATCCGTTTGATAACTGCAAAATTGCCTCCGCTGCTACCGGGTCATAATACACCGGATACCCATCTATCGTATCCAGCAGCTCCAATCCAAAGTTCTCCGGCGACTCCGTCACTCCTTTATTACTCGGAAGGACGATATAGGTGCAATATCGCTCCCTTGTCAGCAATAGAAGCTCCTCTATATCGATGACTGCCGGATGATTCATAATCGTATGCACCGGCTCCGCATACTGCCATTTCGGTTCCACCATCTCGCGGCCATAAAGCATCTGTATATTCGTATCGTACTGTCTTACGAAATACACTAAATCGGTCGGGAAGACCGACCAAATTCTTTCCTCTCCCTCTTCCGGAGCTATCAAGTCACAAATATCGACTACCGTCTGTGGAAGGTGATATAGGTTCTCCGCCTTCGACATGTACTGACTGGCATATACATACTTACCGCTGAAAATAATCGCCACAACCACAGCGGCTAACACTGCACGCTTCGCCCATTCCCCTTTTTTATCATATAACAACGATGCGAGCTTCACCCCTGCATAAGCGATGATTACGCCCATGGGTATTAACCAGAGCACACGGTAATAGGTATCCCCCTCACCGCCCATCAGCCTCACAAATATTTTCCTGAATATAGGGAAAAAGAATAAAAGTAACAAGGATAATGGGGTATATACAAAGAGGGCACGACGCCTTTTATCTTTCTCCATCCAAAGCAGCAGGAACAGCGACAGCAAAAATAAAGCTACTATCCAGTGACCCCCCGCGTAATTTTTAAAAATAACAACACTTTCCATAAAAATTCCATACATAGCTAAGACTCTCCTCGGTTCAATTCCCTAACTGTTACGTCATTTCATTATCAAACATGCAAAAACAGATACAACAACATATAGGCTGCGTTAGGTATACACACGAGCCCTGCCTTCACAAGCACACTGAATTTCCGTTCCGCAATCATCATCCAAAATGCCATCGCTGCAATCATCACTGCACTCAGGAATACCACCATAGACGTACATACTCCCGCCGTCATATTAGTCAATGCCAGTAATATCCATAAAACAAGTTCGTTTTCTCTCCTCTCCTTTTCCCTGTCGAAAATCCACAAAAGCAGACACAGTATGAAAAGAAGTACAAAGTTAGCAGCCAACGATTTCCCTTGCCATGTTCTTGTCAGAAAGAAGGTCTCACTCGTATAAATAGATACATTTCCAAATATTTGTAACAGAGACATAAATATCATAAAAGCAGGTAGGAACTCTTTTTTTCGTTTTAATAGCTGTTTGCCTATTTCGTAATAAACGAAATAGGTTAATGGGATGAACACAAAAGGGATCACGCTATGTGCTAATATCGTCGTGTGGATTCCCGTCATTCTTCCGATATAGGCAATCCATATAGGAAGTACCGCAAGTGCATGACGAATATCCAAAGAAGTGGTACCTCCCGTATAGGGTTTGATCAGATACATAGTGTTACTTTGCTGAGTCACAAGCGACTGCGCCACATATTCCGCATCGTCTCCATCAAAAGAAGTAAGAGTAAATGCTTTATAAAGCTGGAAGACCAGAAGAGCCAGAAACAGTACCCATTCTATCTTTTCTTCTATCGACATATCTTTCAGTGAGAAGCTTGGGCGAAGGCTGTCCCACTGCTCTCTTCTGATCGAGCGGGCACTAAGACCTACTCCTAATATTCCCGCAACCCCTAAAAGTACAGTAAAAATACGCACCATAACAAGGAAACTGCTATATGTTACAAGCAGGAGGGTCGGTACCGCCACAATCCAACATAAAGGAAGCATAATTAAATATCCCGCAAGAAAAGCAACGCCTATATTCTTCTTCTCCTTCGGCATCCACTGCATAGGGATTAGGCCGATACAAAAGGGAAGTACGAACATCCAAAATATTATGCCAATTATCTTAACCACTATCATTACTATCTGCTCCATTTCACTTACTGTTCTGCGTTTTCTTACGGTCAGCGCAGTAAATGCGCAGACCTGATGAATAGTTACAGTTTAACTTAATTTATTCTATCTGTCCATATCCCTATTTTCATGGCATCCATTACAATTATCTTGGCAATTACCCGATTACATGTTAAAATATATCGTAATTGTGATTTATTTCCATTGTCAATTTACCAAGACAAAAATTGAGTGAAGTGAGAGGAATCTTTACATGAGAAAAGCTCTTATCATAGGCGCCGGTCCTGCCGGACTGACCGCAGCCTACGAATTATTGACAAACAGGCAGCCCGGTAACCCGGATATAGATAATGACTTCGAAGTCATCGTATTGGAAGAAAGCGCTGCTTTCGGCGGTATCTCCCGAACAGTTAATCATAACGGAAACCGCATGGATATGGGCGGTCATCGCTTCTTTTCCAAAGTCCCTGAAGTCAACGAATGGTGGGCTAATATGCTTCCGGAACAGGGTTCTCCTGCCTATGATGATATACTGTTAAACCGTTCTATGCCCCTCGCAAAGGGTGGACCTGATCCGGAAAAAGAAGAACGTGTTATGTTGAACCGAAACCGCGTATCCCGCATTTATTTTAACAGGAATTTTTTCGACTATCCTATTTCTTTTAAGTTTGAAACCTTTCGGAATATGGGGCTTGCTACGACTATTGTTGTCGGTTTCAGCTATTTGAAATCTTTGGTCGTTAAGAGAAAAGAAAACTCTCTGGAAGATTTCTATATCAATCGCTTTGGCAGGAAGCTTTATTCCATGTTCTTCGAGAACTACACAGAAAATCTTTGGGGACGTAACCCTAGTGAAATTGCTCCGGATTGGGGCTCCCAACGTGTAAAGGGTCTTTCCATTATTGCTATTTTAAAAGATGTCTTCGAAAAAATGCTGCCAGGCAAAGAAAATCGCAAAGTAGAGACCTCTTTGATCGAACAGTTCAAATATCCCAAACTCGGCCCCGGTCAGTTATGGGAAGTCACAGCCGATGAAATTACGAAGCTGGGCGGAACAATTTTAAAAAACAGTAAAGTAACCGGTTTTGTTAAAAATAAAGATAATCATATTACCGCACTTACTTATGAGCACGAGGGTGAAGTCTCCACTATCGAAGGTGATATCTTCATCTCTTCTATGCCGATTAAAGATTTAGTCGGCGGTATGAATGATGTGCCTGCCGATATGGCCGCCATTGCCTCCGGTCTCCCTTACCGCGATTACATGACTCTTGGTGTCCTCGTACCCAAGTTGAATCTAAAGAATCTGACCAAGATGAAAACCGTCGGCAATATTGTTCCCGACTGCTGGATTTATGTTCACGATAGAACGGTCAAATTGGGCCGCCTGCAAATATACAACAACTGGTCCCCTTATATGATTAAAGATTTGGAACATACTGTGTGGATAGGATTGGAATATTTCTGCAATGAAGGTGACTCTTTCTGGAATATGAACGAGGAAGAATTCACTTCTCTCGCCATCGGAGAAATGGTACAGATGGATCTGATCGACGATGCTTCCCAGGTTCTGGATACCCATGTAGAACGGGTGAAAAAGGCATATCCTGCTTATTTCGATACATATAAGGACATGGATAAGCTTACCGCCTATCTGGATACGATCGACAACCTCTATTGCGTAGGACGTAACGGACAACATCGGTATAACAATATCGACCATTCCATGTGTACCTCCTTTGAGGCCGTTAAAAATATCAAATACGGCATTAACCGCAAAGACAATGTATGGAGCGTTAATACAGAAAAGGAATACCACGAAGAGGCGAAATCAAACGAAATAGAATAATAATCGGCAAAATAATAATAGCTGTTATTTCAAACAGCCGTCACTATTGTGAGTAGTGGCGGCTATTTTCTTTTCCCCTTGCTTTTCCATGTATTATTACGGTCAGCGCAGTAAATCCGCATATGTAACCATTCATAGCACCCTCCTTTCTTTCGTCTGGAAGGATAATCCCTCCGATAAAAGAGGGTAAGCCGCCTGGCTCTAGTTTCCAATAAATAAACTATATCACATTAAATTTCCCATCACAATAACATTTACACACTTCATTCAAATAAACGTTAAACCGCACACCTACAAAGTTCAAAGTTCGAAGGCTTCGCAGACTTTATCCGCTATAAGCCCGGCGCCTTCTGCATTTGGATGCGTTCCATCACTAGTATATTCCTGCGCATTTTCAGAAGTGATTCCACATTGATACACATCGATAAGATGCACCCCTTTAGCCTGAGCAATTGCCCTTATCCATTCATTATAGTCCTCCGCAGTCAGACCTTCTGCATTCATAAATGGAAACTTTTCTCCCTTATCATTCCAGCGGGATACTTCTGCAATTGTAGCGCAATAAATCTCCGCGTCGGGATATGAACGTTTCATCTTATCCAGCATCAAGGCATACGCTTCGCTGAAAGTCCCTATCACACCTTCTTCCACTGTCGAAACACCGTCATAATCTCCAAGAGGAATATTATTCAGCAGATCGTTAGCCCCCATCAGCACAATAATAATGTCCGGCTGCTCTCCTGCTTCCCCCGCTAAATCCATTATTCGCCGGTCACCGCAAGAATACCTCCCATCACTATTATCCAAAGACGGCCCACTCACCGTACTTCCCGAATAGGAAGCATTCCGACACAGTTCCATCCCTGTCCGATTAAGCACCCTCATCCACCATGTATCATCCACCTGCGTTATCTCACCATTTTCCGGATAAAACTTGCTATAATAGTCCGGAATATAGCCGGTAAAAGTGGAAAGGCTGTCACCACATATAGAAACCTTCTTTCCAGCCCACGGAGAAACCGGCTGACTGCCTTCCGCCTTCACCTCGTCGTCTGCTCCGCTTTTCCCCGCATCGCCTTCTGCATTCTCTCCTCCCTCGATACCTACACCATTTCCTTCCCCGCCATCCTTTACATCCTTACTCTCCACTGCTCCCTTATCCGCATCAGAACGTTCCCCCTCTATTGAATCATCTTCTGCCACAGAGCTATCCTCCGCTACTTCCCCTTCCATAACACCCTTGTCCACCATATCCTGCCCCGAATCAGCACCTTGTCCACACCCTACAATATAGCCAGCCGCAAACAACATCAAAAACAAAACTATCACCTTTTTATAAACACCCATACCTCTTCCACCTTTCATCTCATACTCTCTCCTCTTTAAATCCCTTCAGCTATTCACTCCCCGATATTTTCGGTAACTTTATACACAATTTGTAAGTTAGCCGGGAAACAGACTTTATCCATGTTAGTTTGGACTCTATTAAGCAAACGGCCCGAATTTTCTTAATGAAACCGATTGTAGCGCAGGGCAAATACCGCAAGGATGCGGTATTTAGGCAAAACGGTACATGGATGTACCTTCTTGCCGCCCCGTCCCCTTCCAATACACACCCGTTTCATTTAGAAAATACAGCCGCGCGCGCCGGAGGCCAAACTAATATGGATAAAGTCGTCCCCTCCTCAGTCACAAAATTATATATAAAGTTCCGCTGCAAAATATCTTTCTCATCTTTTGCAGCGGCTCTTCATTTATTTATTCTTAAATATGGACTGTCTCGCTCCATGCATCGTTTCATTATCTTTCAGCACATCATCTACCGCATCCATCCGCAGCCCTGCATCGATAAAGTCACAATGCTTGCAGAAGCCATAGTTCTGTCTGCCTGTCTTAATCGCTTCACGAAGCTCCTGATATTTCTTGCTGTTCCACGCTTCTTTTAACGGCATCTCATGTAAATCAGCCAGGTTTGTTACCTCTAAATTATCGCAGCAGCATATGCCTAATCTTCCATTCGGCATAATCCACATATCCGTATAAGGCATGAGGCAAGTCTCTGTAATTACCTTCTCCGTAGCCTTTTTATTCGGCGCACTTCCTGCACGGTTCGTGAGCACTTCTTTTAAGTAACGCATCTGAATAAGGATATCCACACCTTCGAATTCCTGGGGATGCGCCTTAATATATTCATAGACTACCTGAATATTATCGTGCAGCTTCATATCAAGTCCATAGTTGTTGACAATAAGCTGATCCACATATGGCACAATCGACTTCACCTTATCCACATCGAGCAAAAGTCCATTGGTGGACATGAAAATAAATGCTTCCGGTAACTTCTCTCTCGCATATTTATGGAATTCTACAATACGGGTATCCAGCCATGGTTCATTATTGCCATACATCGTCAAATGGCCTTTATATCCCCAATCTGCCAGCTGATCGATAATACTATAGAACAACTCGTCCTCCATGCGTTTATAAGGACGTTTTTCCGCATTTTTATTCGCAGTACAGAACTCACATGTACTATTGCAACGGTTAATCGTCTCCAGATTGACAACGAGCGGCATAGGAACTTCTTCCTTCCCCATAAAATGCTCGATATAATTCTTCTGCAACTTCCTTCTCGTAATAAATTGAAGCTTTAAATAACTTTCACTGGCAAGCATAGGAAAATATTTCCTCGCATTCCATCCCAATCTTCCCAGAAAATTATGTACCCTTACTGCCATATCCTTATCTCCTTTATCGCAAACACTTCCTATATCGTAACTGTTCAGCACCTTCACATATTCTTACGGTCAGCGCAGCTAGTGCACAGACCTGCTGAATAACTACACCATATCTTCTGTAAGCAATGCTATTTATCATACCACTTTATTCCATCTACGGTCAAGACAAGCCATCAAGGTATAATATTTAAACAATATTATACTGCGCCGAGCAAAGCGAGTGTGCAAAAACATACCGTGGCCGCTTGCGGCTAAGGTATAATATTTAACAATATTATACTGCGCCGAGCAAAGCGAGTGTGCAAAAACATACCGTGGCCGCTTGCGGCTAAGGTATAATATTTAACAATATTGTACTGCGCCGAGCAAAGCGAGTGTGCAAAAACATACCGCGGCCGCTTGCGGCTAAAGTATAATATTTAACAATATTGTACTGCGCCGAGCAAAGCGAGTGTGCAAAAACATACCGCGGCCGCTTGCGGCTAAAGTATAATATTTAACAATATTATACTGCGCCGAGCAAAGCGAGTGTGCAAAAAAACATACCGTGGCCGCTTGCGGCTAAGGTATAAATATCTTCCCGTACATAGAGAACATGTTTTCTCCTTGTAAATAATACGGAATAAAGCGATCGAATAAACTATAGGCAAATGCCAGCATAACATAAGACATAATACCGATACAAAGCAACCTGGCACATTTAACAGCTCTTGTTATACGAAAATGTTCTGCCAAAATGCAAAGCTTCTGAATTCCTAACGTTACCAAATACATAAAGGGGACGAGTACCGGTAGAATATACCTTCCCTGAGGCTGGAATTCCCATGTATAGGAATAATAAATACTAAGCCCAATGGTTATGAAGCAAAACAATAACATGCCGCCATAAAATACCGCCTTTTTCTTCCAATCGCCCACATCCTCTGACTTCCACGGAGAGGCTTCCTGAGAGCAACCTTTATCTATCCACGTTTTCATCGGAAGAACTGCCGCCGCACACGTTATAATCCATAAGTATTTATAAAAGATATAAATCAACCCATGAGTCGGTATTGCCATCGGTCCGAACATTGCGATAAAGCTATCGCGAAGCAAGGTCACATACCCCGTATCAAATAACATCTCCCTTAGAGGAATCCCTTCCTTCTGATAAGTGAATCGCGTCAAAGGATTATAGTCCGGTGTAGCCGTCTCTATGGCGCATTGCAGCCTGGCATTCATCGCTATGATATCACCATCATAAAGCACCGCATTGCGGACAAACCACCAACCGATGCCGAGTAGTACAATTGCGGATATCAATCCGCCCTTTCTCAGCATTTCCCTCCACTCTATCGTTACTTTCTTTGTTTTCCCCTCCTGCCTATGTACGAAGTTCATAATAAATACAAGAATTGCTGCCACTATAATGCCATAAGCATTATAATAAGACATCGCACACAATATGATTCCTATCGAAAGCAAAACGCAATCTTTTCTGCTATAGCCGGTTCTCATTGCCCGAAGCAGCACATAGAAAATAATCGCCACAGAGAGCATCGCCATAGAATCCGTATTCACATAAGAATGAATGAAAATATTCTGAGGCAGGAATACGACCAAAAGCGTAAATGTCCATTGCACATAGGGATTCTTCCACGCTTCCTTTGCAATGCACCGTACATAGTATGCCATAAGAACACCGAAGCAAACATTCACCATGCGTGCGGCCAGAAGCAGCACATATCCATCTTTCGTAAACATTCCGAGAAAACGAAGCAAGTATCCCTGTATGATATAGGTCAGGATCGGCTGAAACGCATAAGAGGCGCCATATCCTGCCAGAATCACCTCCGGATCTCCTCCTTTTGGCAAATATCCATAATTCCAGATGTAACTGACTATCTTAAATCGGTTAATTTCATCGGGAGGATCTCCATATACCTGAAGCATGGCAAAACAACTGATTGCAGCAAACACGAGGATATAAAAGACAACCTCCGCCGTCTTCTCCCATCTCTTCCTCTCCATCGTATTCTTTATTTCTTCCATCCAAACCTCTTTTCTTGCAACTGTTCAGCACAGTAAATACTCTGACCTACTGAGCGTTACATTCAGATGCTGTTGAGGGCAAAGGGTATTTTGGCCCCATGATACCTGCGGTCACTACACACTTTGTGCTCTCGCTAGCATGAAACACCTGACCTTTTGACCCTGGTATCATTCATATAAATAAATGACATAGGGTGAACCGGGACGCGCATAGCTTCCTACTGACGTAAGCCCCAGTTCCTGAGCATTTCCAAGTTCAATACGGGAAAAGATATACTTGCCGCCCAACGCCCGGAAAGCCTCCGTATCCATATACAAATCATAATCCGTTACCGCCATCGACCAAGTAGCGCTTACCACTGATAAATCTGTTCCCGGATACAGATATGCCCTGGCTCCCCAATCATCATAATAAATACGACTCGCCTCCACCCTTTCCAAGGCGGGGGCAATCATCTTACGGAAATCCGCCTTATACTCACTGGAATAAAAGCCAAGATAGCCATCCAAAGTCGCAATGCCATTATACTCAAGCACAGCCGGATGAATACCATATGCCACCGACCATTCCTCCTGATAGTTAATGTCTTTTTTTATTTCCTCAAATAACTCCACAGAGTAGAATTCACCATAGGACATACTATCGCTCACTTTGCCTTTCAGAAGCTCCAGCGCCGTATTTTTGCACGTAGCACGCCAATCGTTATACTTACTTGGGGTGAAAAGAATCACAGCAACGGCCGCGAGAGCCAACCCATTGGCTAACCAGGACAAAGCCCTTTGATATCCCACTTTCTTTGTAAGCGAAACGGGGATATCATAGACCCTTTGCAGAATAAGAAAGAAAGCGGCATACCACAAGAACGGACTGAAAAATATAGTCCGGTTAAACTGAAATCCTTTAAGCGGCGGCAAAAGGGTTTCCACAAGTCTCCGAAAATCACCCCAATTATAAATCCCATATATAATGCTGTTAAATAAAAGGATAAGCATCACTAGATTATATATATCATGGAAGACGCCTTTTATATTTCTTTTTACTATATATCGTCCGTTCAAATAGAAGAAATAAAGGGTACAAATAGGCAGCACCAGCTTTGTATGCATACTTTCCGCATGGAACATACCTTTTTTCCACACATCCACAATCTGCTCCGCCACTTCTTTCGCAGACAAGTCCGCCTCCACTATTGTTGATCGGATTGTTTCCTCACCGCCCAACAACATCATTCCAAATAAACGATATTCAAATACTACGTAACCGGCAGAAAGCACAATAAGACCAAGCAGTAAAGAAAGAGATACTTTTTTATCCCGAATACTCAGCCATATCATTCCCACCACAAGATAAGCCAGAATAAAGAAGCCGAAATAAGAAAAATAAGATAAAAAAGGATAACAAAAAAGAGCAAGATACCAGCGAACAGATGCTTCTTTATAGATTTTGCGAAGTAAATAAACTACCAGCGGAATGGATGCAAAAGGAATTCCAAAGGCTGGAAAAACATTTAAGATTCCATAAGCGAATCCGAGCAACATCACCAGCGGCCGGTACTTCTTCATCTGCGCCCCGTACCAATCACTTGCGAGCAGCCATACGGATGCTATCGCAATTACTATCTTCAAAAAATACCCCATTATGTATGCCGCGAAGGAAGGAAGTACCATATACAGTACTGAATAAAGGGAGAATTCCGAAGGGAGGGTATCTCTGCTGATTCCGCCAAGAAATGGCACATCCACCCCATGGGCGAAAAAACTGCCTGTATTTTTCATCATTTGGAACTGAGCTACGAACAAATCCAGATTATCGTGAACCGCGATATAGCTTCCTTCGCCGACCCATAGGTAAAGTGCCGATGTACATAAGAAAAACATCGCAATAAGTATAAGATACCAATAGCTAAATACTTTCTTTATCGCAGCCATAACCCATCACCATTTCCTTATTTTCCTAGAAATCAAATCATATATAAGCATAGAAAGTGCCAAGTAAAATAGTCCCATGTTATAAATCATATAACGAGGCTGCGTAAATATCATCACTCCTACCACGAAGCTATTCACAATAATTCCTCCTAACACAATCTCCGCAAAAGTAAGTGTATTGTCAGGATCTTCCCACCGCTTCCGCTGCCTTCCTGTGCGGCCGAAGGCCGAAATAATATAGAGAAAAAGATAAAATCCATAAGCCAAAAGTACATAAATATTCAGATAAGGATTCACTCTTGCAATGGAATTGATAAAGCCCTTCCATATATTGGCGGTAAGAACAGAAGTCAAATCTCCTTTATCCTGCAAAAGAAGAACCTTTGTCATTCGGTTACAATATTCATCATATTTCATTACTGCTTCTATCTCTGAATAATCGAAATGTTCCGCAATATATCCTTGTATTACGGGATTAATAATTCCATAACCAATGGCATCGTAACTATCCGCATAATGTGTGGATAAGTCCACCCAACCTCGCGGCGCATATGTCACATGAAGTTCCTGAGCTTTCGCCTGAGATAAGATTTCTTCATATAATATACGCACCACATCTTCCTCTGTTGATTCTGCAAATAAAGAAATATCATTATTCCCCGAAGTATAAATCAAAGTGCATAGCATACCCATGGAATTGCCGGAATGCTCAATCCATGCACCACGAACAAAGGCATTATAAATACGATCGGTCAGCTTACTGGCAAGAAACAAAGATACCGTCAGCCCGAGCAACAACAGAATCTTTTTTATCCTCCTCTTTTTTAAAATATAGTATAAGAAAAAGACAGCCGCCATTAAAGCCAATGTAATGAGCATCTGTTTGCGCAGATTTACCAGAAGAAGAGCATAGCATGCCACCGCCGCCAGATTACGCTTCTTTCCTTCCATCATATACCGATAAAGCTGGACGATAAAGAGCACATAGAGAGATAGCCCTAATCCTTCCGTCATAATGCTATCGATATAAGAGGAGCCGCGAATCGCCACGAACCGGCAAAGAATCGTTACCCCAAACTGAAAAATCACCGCCAAAAGGGCCAATGACCTACTGTTATCCTTATACCTTTTCACAGTAACCGATAGCTTCCACGTTGCATATGCCGCCAACAGACTCTGTGCCAAGACTACAGGCATAAGATATCTATCTTCGCCGAACAGGCTTCGGAATATCCATAAGAACGTAGGATACAGAGGCTCTCTTGTAATATTCATCGTCGCATAGCTGGGAGAATCCGCACACCATACCGGTCCGTCATAAAACGGAAAAAAGAGATAGAAGCCCAAGCATATGATCGCAAGGCCTATCTCCCATTTATCCAAGGTTATCCTGTATTTTTTTGTCTTATCAATCCACATCATCATTCATTTTCCCCTGAATCATATTCAATCGGAATTCAAAATCTCTTCTATTCTTCAATGCCATATTGGACAGAATCATACCTGCGAAAAAAGCCTGAACTGCTGCCAGCATAACAAAGCAACAGACAAATAACGTAGGAAAGCGTTCCACTACCCCCGTCCTGATAAAGTCAATCAGTATTGGAATAAAGAAAACAATAGCGATAATAGCCAGTCCAAATGATAATAAAGAGAAAAAGCCAAAAGGCTTATAATCTTTATATAGCCGCCCGATTGTTCCAAGCACACGCATACCGTCCGAGTAAGTATTTAACTTGGATTCGCTGCCCTCAGGTCTGTCACGGTAATCGACAATCACATTTTCAATCTGCATATTGTTGGAAACTGCATGGATCGTCATTTCTGTCTCTATCTCAAAGCCCTTGGAAAGCACAGGAAAGGTCTTCACGAACCCATAACTAAATGCACGGAACCCTGTCATAATATCTTTAATCTCGCATCCGAACAAATGATTGATCGATCCTCTTACCAGACTATTTCCCATGTTGTGAAAAGGTCTTTTGTTCTCGGTAAAATATGTGGAAGAAAGGCGGTCTCCCACTACCATATCCGCATGATGTTCCAACACCTTTTCCACCATTTCAGGGGCATATTCCATGGGATAAGTGTCATCTCCATCCACCATCACATAGCACTGTGCATGGATTTCACGAAACATTCTGCGAATTACATTCCCCTTGCCTTGCATATATTCATGCCGCACCACGGCCCCTGCCTCCGCAGCAAGTTCCACCGTACGATCTGTAGAATTGTTATCATATACATAAATCACCGCCTCCGGTAACGCCTTTTTCGCATCGGCCACTACCTTGGCAATCGTCTTCTCCTCATTATAACATGGGACCAAAACTGCAATCTTATCCATCTTGATTTCTCCATCTCATTTTATGTCTCTAGGGTCAAAAGGTATTTTCCCCCTATGATACCTACGGATTGCTACGCACTTTGTGCTCTCACAATCCTAAAACCTTCGAAATCCGCCCTACTTGGGCTACTTTCTCATGTTTTGCGGGTCCCAAAGTTATATTTTTTCATGCAAGCATGAAACATATAACCTTTTGACCCTGGTATCATTTTATCAGAATATCTCCTGACCGTCCATTAAAATAGTGTAACTATTCACAGCAGCAGAATGCACCTGTTACTGTTCACAGCCACTATTCCGCGAAGTCAAAATCGCTTTCTATGCGATTTTGCGAGTGCTTCGGTCGCCAAATTGCATGTTCTTTATGCAATTTGTGTGATATTGTTGCTGTGAACACCATAGGTGTGAACAGTAACATGCACCTAGAATCCCTGATAGATGAACTCAGCCGCGCTATATCCCGGTCCATAATATCCAAGCAATATCGTATAGAATAAAAGCGCATACCAGATTACCCATCTTACCGGAAGCCTCTTTCCTGCAATTCGCTCTCTGACACTTCCCTTTTGCTGCAAAAGGGATACCATAAGAAGCAAAAGTAAGGATACAATTCCAATCGTAAACTCTATAAAATCCAAGCCAAGCCCGAAAATAGAACCATCGAAGAATATGCCGGGGTTCCATACACTGACCGCACCCTTTATCATATAAAAAGCATCCTTCGTACTATCCGCACGAAAAAAGACGAAGCCGATATTGACGAGGAAAAAGGTTCGAAGTACACGAAAGGCATCCACCCATCCCTTCTTCGGGTCTATGGAAAGTCTCTTCATGCATTTATCGAAAAACGGAGATAACAACTCGCCTGACACAATGTAAAGCCAATGAAGCAAACCGGAACCAATTACATACTTCCAGTTACCTCCATGCCAAATCCCTACGGTAAACCAAAGCACGAACATCGCAATAAAGGTCGTGAGCTGTTTCCCTCTTTTCTTGCCAAATTTCTCCCTCATACGCTTGGAAAGCCTGGAAAAGGTCTCTGTTCGCAAAAGCGGATAAAAAACATATTCTTTCATCCATACACCTAAGGTAATATGCCATCTTCTCCAATACTCCGAGATATTTTGGGACAGGAAAGGTGTATCAAAATTCTCAGGAAGCTTCAATCCAAAGGTCTGCGACATACCGAGTACGATATCCATACAGCCGGAGAAGTTCGTATAGAGCTGGAAGGCATAGCACACCGTTGCCAGCCAAATATAAGCACCCGCATAGTCTGTGTAATTTCCATAGACCGTATCCACAATTAACCGCATCCGCTCCGAAATGACAATCGTCTTAAAGAATCCCCATATCATCCTCTGCAGACCGAAGGTCACTTCTTTATAAGAAAATGGATGCGGGGCGAAAAACTGTTCTCCATCTTCCCGGTACCTCAAAATAGGGCCCGATAAAATCGAAGGAAAATACATTCCATACAATGTTAACTTCAAGAGATTACGTTGCGGCATTGCAATTCCGTTATAAACATCGATCACATAGCCCAGAATCGAAAAGGTATAGAAAGAAATTCCCAACGGCACCAGGAACTTAAATCCCGTTAATACTTCACGCCCTGCTCCGAATAATCCTGCAACTCCATTCACCGTATGAATACCGAAATTCACATATTTTAATATGAATAAAGCTCCCACGAGAAACAAAATGACCGAGAAAAGCGCTATCCGTTTACGGCCTACACTTTCCGTCCCACTTATGAGCCGGATGCCTCCATAAGCGATCAGGCATGCGAGGAGCGGATATAGAATCAGTATTCCGTTTCCCGAAAGCAAATAATATAAAATACTCGATAAAAGTAAAAATATCCATTGCGTTTTTTTCGGAATCAGATAATATATAAGTAATATAGCTGTATAAAAACATAAAAAGTAAAAGGATGTAAATGTTGCTCCCATAGAACGAAATCCTTTCTCGGCGTTTCCTTATCGAGCGGTTTTGTACATGCTAAATGCCAGTAATATTCAAAAGGAGGCCTTCAAAGTTATAATGGTTCATTTAAAAGTACACCATATCGGATATTTAGTCAAAAAAATAAATGCGGCAGTAACGGAATTCGAGCGTCTGGGATATACGATCCAACAGGACATCGTCTACGATGACTACCGCAAAATCAACATTTGTTTCATGGAAAAAGACGGCTACCTTGTGGAACTCGTCTCACCGACCGATTCCGATTCCGTCGTTGCCGGCTTATTGAAAAAGTATAAAAACTGTCCTTACCATCTTTGTTACGAATCTTTCGATTTTGAGAACGATCTGTCTACCCTTGCACAAAATGGCTATACCGCAATCGATATGCCTACCCCAGCCCCTGCTCTTTCCGGCAAGCGAGTCGCTTTCTTAATGAATGCCAGTCTCGGCATGATTGAGCTGCTGGAAATAAATCCATAAGGTATTTTGACCATACCTACGGATTGCTACGCACTTTGTGCTCTCGCAATCCTAAAACATATGACCTTTTGACCCTGGTATCATTATATTTGGCTTAGAATGATATCCGCCATCTCTCCTACATTCTTCATGGTGACAACCTGTCCCATGGAGAACTTCATTCCAAACTCCTGCTCTACAGCGGCGATAAGGTTAATATGCTCCAAAGAATCCCAATCCTCGATATCCTCGGAAGTTGTCGCCTCGTTTACTGTAATTTCCTCATCATCGAACACATCGCGAAATACTTCATTTAATGTAATAAAAACTTCTTCTCTCGTCATAACTTTTTCCTTTCTTCATAAATTACACTTATTGTGTATGAAATTTTCACTGCTTAATCGTTTCGCAATTACCTACTTAATTACCTTATCTTATCTCAATTACTTTATTTTTATTTTCATACTGTTCGGGAATCATGTATTCCCACACGGTATTTCCTTCCTGATCCTCTTCTATCTTCATAAACCCCTGCAATTCGTAGAAGTTCTTTACCATCTTATTTTTCGCTGTCGGATAATAATAGCCCTTAATCACAGGAATTCCTTCCTTGCGGCATTCCTCCACCAAACAATCCATCATCGCATATTCCATATCTCTCTTTAATACACGACAGCTCATAAGCCATAGATCGATATGCAAAGATTTCTCTTTTCTATGCCCGATGATAACGGAAACAATTCCGTTATCCCCAAATTTATCCTCAAGTTTTCCATAGAGGGTAATATATTCCGGCGTTCCGGCTACTCGTTCAATTTCGCTTTGGGTATACCGTTTCGTCGTTACATTGAACTGATTACTCTTATTTGTAAGCTGTGCGATCCTCGATAAATACATCTTTTCAAAGGGCTTTATCGTTCCGCTCATCCTAAGAGAACGCAGGTATTCCGCATAATCTGCAAATTCTGCCTGCTGACTCTCGCGGAGCAGATTAGCCTTATACATATCGTTCCTCTTCCTATCATCCTCCGAAAGTCCCGTCACCTCGAAGAAACCGGAGCGATCTAAAATGTGTATATATTGTTCCGGCCTTCCAATCTCCGGCACCGCCACGCCAGGTACCTGAGCCCTTACAATCTCCCGCTCTGCCGGATTATCATCTACGAATACCAGGCTGTCCGGCAGGATATTCAACTGGGAAGCAATATGATCGATATTCATACTCTTCGGTTCCCAATTGGCCTTAATCAGAATGAAATCATCCGGCTTCAGTATGCCCTCCGGGTGATTGAGGCCTGCAAGTGCGTTTTCTTCCTCATTTTTGGAACTGACATTAAGCATAACCCCAATTTCCTTCTGAGCCTTTATATAACTTTGGAATTCTGTGTATACTTGTCCGAGGGATGTTTCTTGTCCAATTTCCAAGTTTTCTGCACCATCATCCCCAACAATGCCGCCCCATAACGTATTGTCCAGATCGAGTACAAGCGCCTTCTTATTCTTCCCGAAAATCGCTTTCATCATATGTGAAAGATTAAAAGAAAACTCAGGAATCGCCTTCATGCACATGCAATATTTATACATATGCCAATAGAAAGGGTCTGCCCACTCATCCAGTCCATAAGCGGCTGCCATATAGTTGATATCGTTAATATAAAAATTCTCATGACTTTCCGCATAACCGTAGAAAAGCTCGTTTAAGCGGGTAATAAATCGAATTCTGCCATGTATATCGCTGGCATCCTTATTGCCGAGCAGGCGATAAAAGGGATATTCAAAATTATTCTGTATTATAGGACAGTGATAAGCAGTAGAAAGTCTGTCCCACATAGCTGAGAAATGCTCATACTGGGAAAAAAGCAGTTCTTCTACCTGCTCCTTACTATCTCCCAGCTGCGGATATGCCGCAATATTTCGATTGCTCGTATGAATGAAAATAATATCCGGAGCAAAAGTTAAAAGAGCTTCATTTTCAAACATTGCTTCTTGAAAATACTGCCCATACTCCGATTCATACACTTCCACTTCGATTCCGCTATCCAAGAGAAAAAGTTCTAATACACGGATGATATCATGAGTCGTGCTTCCGCCGAGCACCGCTATCTTCTTCTTAAGGCGCGGCGTATCGCTCTCTAACAACATACGCTTCAGTTTTTTTGACTTTTTCAAAATATAATCACTGTCAAAGGGATATTCCAACTCTCTCAAATTCCGACTCTCCTGACATTTCTACATTTATTTCAAGGCGGACACACCGGTATCCGCCTTGTATTTTAACACACTTTATTATTTGCCGCAATCCAGTGTATCATCCATTACCTATGATAATGCACCATCTTCCTCTTCCCATAATAATATGCGGTTTAATTTACGTTTGTCTTCACAATAACTCCTTCTATTTCATAATATCTGGCAAGTCCCCTGTTCTTCCAATCCTGGGCATCTTCCGTAATATCATCGAAATACAATAGCTTGGGCTGTGCCGGTAACGGCTCCACTTCCAAAATACCTCGGCTGCCGTTGTTGTATATTTCTGTCCTCTCCCTAAGCACTTCCCCATACGCTTTCGCACTGCCATTGGAAAGGTCTGTTATTGCTGAAGTAAAGGTAAAATAGTGAGGCTCCGGTATAACCGTTAATACCGATGCAAATGCAAAAAAGAAAAGACAGCTTAACAGACACCATATGGAGGTTAACGAAAACCTGCTGTCGGAAACTTCTGCCTCCGCTTTCTCTCCCATCTTACCTATATGTTTCCTCGCCCATCCCGTAACATACCCTACCGACAAGGAAAGGACAAGAACATACATCAGATACATCAGCGCCTGCAGCCTCCCGGCTTCTATATTGCCAACAGCGAATAGGGGCGGCGTTATGATCGCCGACACAAGGCAAAACCCGAATAGTACCGCTGCCGCCGGATAAGGAAATGTAAACACTACCCTTCCTGCCATATGCCAGAAGAGAGGAATCAGCATAAGAATCATTAAAATAACAGGCCATCCCGTCCATTCCCCCATCGCATAATCAAGGCAGTAATAAAAGGAAACGAACACCGCTTTTACCGGGTTCATACCCGCTATGCCTCCTGCCCGCACCCAATTCCCGGGAGCCGCTATATTCAAAAGAAAGCCCAAGAAAAATAAGCCCATCGGTATTGAAATCGCTTTCTTCGCCTTCCATCCCCTTCGATAAGTGATTAGAATAATTGCTGCTGCCAATACGACCGCCACATTCAGCGCCGTCATCTGATTGCCTCCCCCTGTCAGAAAGCCGAGCACAGAAGCGAGCGTCAGGTCCCACACCCGTTTCTTCCCCTTGTCATAAACAGAGGAAATAAGCGTTCCGAAAAAAAACAAGGACATACCGTGTAATACGATATAATTGACTGCCCCGCAATACCAATAAAGAGCTTCAACCCTTCCGACCATACACTGAATCGAAACGAATAGCACGATGATAGATATACAGTGGCTTATATATTTATCCGCACCAAATCCCTTCACCAGAATTGCCCGAAAAAGATATATCGTAGCGAAGCTTACAATACCTGTCATAATCCATGTCGTTAGAAAATAGAACTGTTCTCCGAATACTCCCGGATGAAGCGCCATTAAAAATATAGATGTAAAATATCCCATCCAATTAATATAATCGTGCCATGCCATCAAGGCAGCCTGCCCGATTACTAAAAACAGGGAATGGGTGTCCACCCACACCTGCCTGCAGGTTGAGCTGATTCCATAGTCATCCGCACTCGGATAATTATACTTGGCTATTAGAAAAAGAGGAATTAAACTGGCCACATACACTACCGTCAGCAAAACGGCGGCAGTTTTAGGCGTAACTGCTTTCTGCAAAATCTCTTCCAGCTTTTTCATATGTAACAACCATGTCTTTCTCATAATTAGTAAACACCTTATGCCTTTCCCCAATACTTTATCCCGGATAATCATTACATGCACCGATTACCATATCCACCTCTTCTTCCGCCATTTCCGGAAACAACGGAAGGGTAACACAATGAGATGCCAGATATTCCGCATTCGGGCAATCCCCTTCCTGATAACCAAGATTTTCGTATGCTTTCTGCAAGTGGCAAGGTACCGGATAATGCTTATTGCATTCTATTTCTTTTTTCTCCATATAAGCGATAAAATCATCCGGTTCATCCACTGTGATCACAAATAAATGAAAGACCGGATGGGTATCTTCCGGGTGCGCCTGCATCGTAATAAGCGAATTCGTAATTTCGCTAAGGTAACGGGCCCCTATTTCCCTTCGCTGCTCCGTCCAAAAAGGCAAATACTTTAAGCTGACACTGAGAACGGCTCCCTGAATTCCTTCCAACCTATAATTATAACCCACCATATTGTGATAATAACGCACTTGACTGCCTTGATTCTTCATCGTGGTAATGGTATCGAAGTATTCTTTTTTACTGCAGGTTACACTACCACCCTCTCCGAAGGCATATAAATTCTTACCCGGATAAAAGCTAAAGCACCCCATCTCTCCCAGGCTGCCGACCAGCTTACCCTTATACTCAGCTCCGTGAGCCTGCGCACAATCTTCCACGACGAATAACTGATATTTATCCGCAATTTCCTTTACCTTGTCAAAATCGAAGGGCTGCCCGTATAAATGTACACCGAGAATCGCCTTTGTCCTCTCGGTTATTTTCTCTTCTATTTTATCCGGATCAATTTCCCACGTATCGCACGTACAGTCTACGAATATTGGCGTCGCACCTGTATAGGTCACTCCCCATGCCGTAGCGATGAAGGTATTGGCCGGAACGATCACTTCATCTCCTGCTCCGATTCCAAGGGCTACCATGGCACAGTGTAAAGCTGAGGTGCCGTTATTAACACCTGCCGCATAAGGCACGTTACAATAAGCCGCAAATTCTCCATCGAACCGGTCCGCATATTTACCGCCCGAAAAAGCCGTTTCCTCACAAACAGCTTCTATTGCCTCTAAATATTCCTTTTTATGCTTCTGATAGTCTCGTGTCAAATCAATTCGCTTTAGCATTCTGCTTCCCCTTCCTCTCCTCCATAAAGGCCTTGTGCAGCTTGTATATCTGCACGAGGTAATTGCGTATCGTCGGAAAAATCTTGACCGTAGTATTGTAATCCTCTTGCCACTCCACCGGCATATCGCAGATGTTCATACCCGCCTTCTCCGCACGAAGCAGAAGCTCTATCGTATAGAACCAACCATTTTCCTTACTGCTTTCGGCCACCAGCTTTTCTGCCGCTTCCTTTCGCAAAAAGGTAAAACCACAAACTGCATCTGTAGCTTTCATATGAAAAATAGTTTTTAATAGAATGACCAATCCTTTGGATGTGATTTTACGATACCACTTCCTGCCGCTTGTCTCCGATTCCTTACTGAATCTCGTGCCATTTACATATTGCAGTGTCGGATCCTTATGAAATAATGCGATTGTTTCTCCGAGATATCTAATATCTGTGGACAGATCAATGTCCATATATCCTACAATTTCACTTTGATTTATTTCAATTCCCTTTCGAAAGGCAACGCCTACTCCCCGTTCTCCCACGCGCACGTAAGATACTTCCGGGTACTTTTTCGCAAGCTCCTTGCCAATCTGCGGTGTCTCGTCCTGGGAACCGTTATCCAGAATCGTCAAACGGTATGGTATGGATACATTTTCCTTCAAATATTCCATCGTCTTCTCAATCCCACCTCGCAGCCGCAGCCGCTCATTCAATACGGGAAACAAAATATGAATGCTTATTGTCTCATTACTCACCGTTTTACCACCTTTTCTATATCTGTTACAAGATATCTTTGCTGTCTGAAAATCAGATTCAAAATAACCGATAAATACTTCAATATGATTGTAAGCAATGTGAATACTCCAAAAAAGCCAAAGGCTAGAAAACTCATCGTGGATAACCATCCCTCTGCTGTCTGATGCGCATTCAAAATGTCAAATATAATGTAAATTCCCATACCAACAGTAAGAAACAGGAAGATGCCACTGATAATAGCGGATACTCGCTCTAACACATTGGTAAAATAAATAAAGGAATCGAGCGCCAGAGATGTCCTTTCCGAAGCTACTTTCTTATTTCGGATTCTTGCATCCGCATCCGCACTTTCATAATGGATTGTCTCCGTCTGCAGTCCGCAGTTCATATATACAGCCTTACGATATGGTATATATTGCCCCATGGATTTAATTCTATTAATCGCCCTTCTGGAAACAATCCGGAAGGTTTCCGGGCCAATTTTTCCTTTACTTCTGCTTGTCTTATTATACAACGAATAAAATAACCGGGACGTCAGATGCATTTTTCCTTTGCTGCTTGCTGCCACAATATCATTACCCTCTAACAACTTTTCATAAACTTGAAAGAGCATTTCCGGCTTATAATCCACAAAGATATCATCAAATTCATAAACGAAATCCCCGATAGCAATATCTCTGCCCGCATTCATGGCACTTTCCAATCCCTGGAAAAAGCTCATATGAATAATATTGACCATAGAGCGTATCTGCTTTTGTTCCAAATATTCTTTTAGACGTTCTATCGTGCCATCCTGACAGCCATCATTCACACAAACAATTTCAAACGCCTCAAACCGCTCTTCGCATAAAGGAAGGACAGTATCCAAAAAACGTACCACATATTCCTCCACATTATGAAGATAAACTACCAAAGATATAAACTTCTTTTCTTTCCCACTGTTATGCATAATAATACCTTGTCCGCAAGCGGCCAAAATATATTTTTTGCACACTCGCTTTGCTCGGCGCAGTATAATATTGCTAACATATTATACTTTGCCCGCAAGCGGCCACAGTATGCTTTTTGCACACTCGCTTTGCTCGGCGCAGTATAATACTGCTAAAATATTATACCTTTCCCGGATTAATAGTTACAAATATTCATCCAAATCATAAACCGTATTAATTTTACCGGACAGTACACTGATGAAAGTTGGATGCTCACTTAAGACCCGAATTGATGTAGGCCTTGAATCGTCTACCTCAGAGGATTTCAATATTGGCTTCATAGAATATAGGGATTCCACATAGGAATAAGCATACTCTTCCTTCATATACTTGTCCGCCAGATGTGACATGTAGGTCCAGGCCGATTCCGGCTTATGAGGGCAGTCATTGCAATTCCCAAGATTTCTTTCGCTGCAGTCCATTCCTTCCTGACATTGGAAAGCGGGCATGATATTATGGGAAGTCACATGTGGTGTAAAGGTTACTGAAGTAAGGGAATGAAGCCCTGTTTTTCCAAAGGGCATAATGGAGAAGAAGGGACCATCCATCACTGTAATCCCTATTTCTTCCAACGCCTGAGAAGGCTTGCACAAAATAAGCTCACATAGTTCATATTTAATCTTGAAGAACTCCTTCTCTATCCCCTCCACTTTATCAATTATCTGATTGACGGAAGCATAGGTAGAATTCAAAACAAAGGGAGCCTCTAAAAGACTTCCATCCGACAGGAATATCTCAAACAGGCTTTCCCTTTTTATTATCTTTTCTATTCTAACTCCGTATTGTATCGTAACAAGAGGATTCCCTTCCAGCCTTTCCTCATAGTATCGCTTCAGAACCTGAGCATCATAAGTATATTCCTCTGTCAGAAAAGCGCCATCGCACATACCCGGCTTAAAATACCGGGAAACCGCTACTTCATCACAACGAATATCCGCCGCCTTACAAAATTCCATAAACTGAGCTGCATTCGTCCAGGAAAAACGGTCTGAAGTGGCATACACTTGCTGAAATCTATCATGGATACAAAAACCAAAATCCTCTTCAAAACGCCTGAAATATCCGGCTGACTTAATCGCTGTCGTCAAACTTCTCGGATAATGATACCCCATATGTACCCTTGCCTGATTAATATAGGTCGCTCTTGCAAAGGGCGCATTATCGTATTCCAGCACAAGAACCCGTTCCCCCTTGTTGCTGCTGTATCTGGCAGCATACAGGCCATACAATCCGGCTCCTATAATAATCTTGTCGTATTTCTCAGACATAATTTCCCCCACCTGATTACTATTCACAGCTTCGCCGTGAACAGCAACAGCGATCTTATAACAACTTTTAAATCTTCACTTATCTTTCCACGTATTCTTACGGTCAGTGCAGTAAATGCGTAGACCTGCTGAATAGTTACCGGAGAATTATACCTTAGCCGCAAGCGGCCGCGGTATGCTTTTTGCACACTCGCTTTGCTCGGCGCAGTACAATATTGTTAAGATATTATACATTATTTTCCATCAGTTGTCCAACCGGAAATAGACACAGGATTCCGGGGGTAATGTTATTAAGTAACAGTTCAGACAGGTCTGCGCATTTGCTGCGCTGACCGTAAGAAAACGTAAATGCTGCTGGCAAAAATCCCATCGCCGTAGGCGATTCTCATGGATTTTTGCATGTAACAGTGAAGGTATCTGAACTGTTACGTTATTAATTATTTCTTGTGGCCTCGAATTCAAGAATAATCTTGGAAAGCTTATCTGCATATTTCCTTCTTCCTTTTTCCGACAAGTGAATACCGTCTTCTAAATATTCATCCGCCGTATAGGCATCTAAACCAATTCCATTATAGGTATCCAGAAATAAGGTGTTCTCGTCGGCTGAAACATTGCCGCAAACGCGATAATAAGATACCAACGTGCCTCCACCATTATTTACCATATTACCATCGCCCAGATAAGAACCGTCCTTACCCCAGAATTGCGCATAGTTAGGGGAGCACAATACGATTTCCGCTTCAGGAAAATTACTGCGAAGAGTACTGATCGCAATTCTTAGCGCACCTACATACGTATATTCCTGATTTACACTGGAATCATTGTTCATAGGAATAGCGCTGAGAAAATCATTCATACCATATCCGATCACGAAGTAATCTGTCTTGCTGAAATCACAGGTGGCGAACACTTCTCCTGCCCGATACCCATCCAAAATCCCTGCATCGATATTACCGCTGATCGCATGCACGACCCCCTGCAATGAACGGGAGGTCCACTCTTCATATATGGCACTTTCATAAGTCGATAACGCTGCCGTCGTTCCGCCCATTGCTAAGTTATATACGTCCGCGTCGCAAATCTGCCCAGTCAGGTAAGCAATTCCCGATTCGTTGCGATATCCATCTAAAATGCTGTCACCCAAAAATACAATCTGCAGCCGATTCTCATCGGTATTCTCTGGTACTTCCTCGGTGATAGGCTGTTCTTCTATTTCAGGCTCGCTCAATTCCTCCGGCGGAACCACCACCTCATTTTCCTCGATAGGCAATTCCTCCTGTGCCATTTCATTTTCTTTCTGCATTTCTTCCGTAGCCCTCGGTATCTCCTGTGCCACGACTGCATCCTTAGACGAATTCGCTGCACCTGCGCAGCCCATCGCTAACAGCGCGAATATCAAGAACGAACAAACTATCGCAATATACTTTTTCATATTTCTCCTCATTTTCAAATACTCCTTCCTAATCCCTTTATAGATTAATAAAATTATAGCATGTTTTTTCTTCTGTAAACTTACTCTTTGCATAATTAAGGAAATATTTCCACAGACTTAAAGAAAACTTAATAATTATTTGCTTTAATAGAATTTGATATATTTTGGAAAATAATCTATAATACATTACTATCACCATTCACCGAAAGTCTCGAGGTAATTTATGTTATTTAATTCCATAAGCTTTGCTATTTTTTTACCTATCGTTTTTTTATTATATTGGATATGCCCGGTCAAGTACCGCTATCTTTTTTTGCTGGCGGCCAGCTATTATTTCTACATGAGCCTGGATGTAAAATATATTTTCCTTTTATTATTTACCACTGTACTTTCTTATGGACTGGCCAGATTCTTTCACTTTGCTCAAAATCCGGCCGCTAAGCGATTCGGACTTTGCTCAGGTATTATTTTGTTGATCGGTGTCCTTTTTCTATTTAAATATCTCGATTTTTTCTTCCAAACCATTAATCTTCTCACACAGAACTTTGCCATTTCGATACAGGCTCCTACCTTAAAGTTTATGCTGCCCGTGGGAATTTCATTCTATACATTCCAGACTCTCGGCTATCTTATTGACGTCTATAAAGGAAAATATCCGGCAGAAAAGCATTTCGGTTACTACAGCCTGTTCGTTTCCTTTTTTCCTCAGTTGCTATCCGGCCCTATCGGTAGGGGGGATTCTCTAATTCCTCAGTTCAAGGAAGAGAAAGTCTTTCATCCGGATAAGGCCTCTTATGGCTTGAAGCTTATGGCGGTGGGCTATTTTAAGAAGTTGGTCGTTGCCAACCTGCTCATTTCCAACGTGGATTCCGTCTATGATAATGTAAACAGTTATATAGGCCTGGTTTATATTATCGTGACCTTGATGTTCGCCATTCAGATTTACTGCGACTTTTCCGGTTATACGGATATCGCCATAGGGACTGCCATGTTATTTGGTATTGAACTTACACAGAATTTCAAAAGTCCTTATTATTCGCGCAACATAAAAGAATTCTGGAGCCGTTGGCATATCTCTCTTTCCACTTGGTTCAGGGACTACTTATATATCCCTCTTGGCGGCAATAGAGTCGGTCGTTTTCGTCATGCGCTTAATCTAATGATTACCTTCCTCATTAGCGGTCTCTGGCATGGTGCCGGACTGAATTACCTTATTTGGGGCGGACTTCATGGATTTTACCAGATTTTCACCCCCAAGAGAACTAAGGCAACTAAGGGATTTTTTAGCTTTCTATCAATCATCTTCACCTTCTTTCTCGTATGTTTTGCCTGGGTTTTCTTCCGGGCGAACAGCTTAGAGGATGCGTGGCGGATGATCAGTTTAAGCTTCCATCAAATAGGCAACCCCACCGAATATTTAAAGACTGCCGTCATCTGCCTGGATATGAGCTATACGCATATGATTTATCTCTGTATTCCTGTAATTTTACTCGCTCTTTACGACTACGCTTCTTTGAAGGTGGATGTCATCGCTTATCTATCCTCACAGAAAATCTGGGTGCGCTATCCGGTCTATATTTTATTTTTATTATTTATCCTATTATTTTCAGAGAAAGGGGTATCGACTGAATTTTATTACTTTCAGTTCTGATAGGAGCAAAATATGAAATCTTATCTAAAATTTATTATGAAATTTATTATTGTAGGAAGTATTTCTCTTCTTCTTTTATTTTTTCTGAATTCCCGCTATCAGAAGGTGATGGAAGACCCCTACGCAGATACCCATAAATTCGACTTTATGGATTCCATCTATAACAATATTCAAATTGCCAATGTTGGAAGTTCTCATGGAGAATATGCTTTTTATTATGAGGGACTAACGAAGCAAGATGGTTATGAATGCTTTAATTTGGCTATGGCAAGCCAGACTTACAATTATGATCTGGCTATCCTCTCTATGTATCGCGACCATTTCGCCGATGACAGCCTCCTATTTATTCCCATCTCTTATTTTTCCTTCAACAATGAAGTAGTAAATGAGGCAGAACGGCAATCCTTAAGTGCGAAATATTACACCTTCCTTTCTCCGAAATATGTCCCCGGATACGATCCCTATGTGGATTTGGTAACCCATATTCTTCCCATTCTATCGGCAGGAGAGGACATTGTGAAAATAATTCCGTCTTTCTCATTAAAAGTATTAGCAGCAGAAGGCACCATCCCTTCTCCTGAAGAATTCTATGAAAAAGCGCAAAGGCGTTATGAGAGACATATACAAAATAAAGAGGAGTATTTTATGCCGGAGCGCATCGAGAATCTTTATGGGATTCTGGACTTCTGTGCGGACAACAATATCACGCCTGTCTTAATTACTACGCCATATACTTCCCTTTATAGCGACATGGTTTCCGAAGAATTTAAGGCTCAGTTTTACGATACCATCGCTAAGATTTCAGAAGAAACAGGCACCTCCTATTACGATTATTCGAAGGATGAACGCTTCTGCGAGAATTTGGAATATTTCTCCGATGCAGACCATCTGAATACAGAAGGTTCCATTGTATTTATGGATATAATAAAAGAAGAAATCCCCGAATACCGGGAATTCCTTCAAAACAATGCACCTATTCACAATGGAGATCCTAATTGGGAACCGCCATTTTAGCTGCCCATAACTTTTATTGCTTCACGTAACTTGTTCTGCACCTCACAGTTACTGCTTCTCAATAATAATGTCGGAAATTATCATATCACCGCCGCCGATATTCCATAGAGCAAATTCCAAACCCGAAGCATATTCTGCAAGCTCCACCTCATACACTACCCGGCTTTCTTCTATGACTGCGTTTAGCGGCTCTAGATTAACATCACCTCCATGATAGTAACATTTAATATCTACAGCACTGAAACCACTTCCGGTCACTGTCACCTTATACCGGCCCGGCTGCGCACTCAGATAAGGGCCGTATGTATTTCCATAAGGATGGATTTGCCACTTTCCATCCACTATCTCTCCATTATTCATGAACTGCCCGGCTGCAAGATCATAACGATATGTAGTAAGTTCCTCCTCCGTGAGTGGATTCAAATCACTAAAAGGTGCACTGCAGCCTACAAGCAATCCGTCTATCTCATAATAGTTCATCGAATAATCCAGACATTTCTGTGACTCATTCTTAAAAAAGACGAAAGCCGTATCCGGCGACAGTGCCTCTAACGCCCTATCTCTCGCTACAATTTCCTTGTCTCCCAAAGAACGTGCAAAGTAAAAATTGCTCAAAGTCAGCCCATAATCAGAGGCATAGTCTCCGAAAGAAAATAATAACTTTCTATTACTTACCATATCCGATACGAAACAAATATGACGGACCTGCGTCTCCCTGGCAATTCTTCCCCATTCTTCTGATGGAAGCAGTGTCTGATAGTTCTCCTTACGATCATATATCTGATTCTTCTGTACAAGCGCTCCCTTAATATCGGTAAACTGTAACAAAAGACAAAAAGCTAACAGCATTCCTTTCACGCGCCTGCCTATTACTTCTGCATCCATACAGATGGCACCCAACACGAGAAGATAGACCATCGGCCAAATGAGACGCCCTGTGGCACGAAACACACTCCAGAGCCTATAAATCATTCCCGGCAACGGCACCTCACATAAGACCTTATCGCTATACATTACGATATTGGAAGCTGATATAATAAGGGTGACGACAATAATAAATACATAGGAAATCTCCTTAATATGTTTCCTTCCCCACTCAGGCAGCGATAGCTTACTCCAACGAATATTTCCCAACCAAGCTGGAACCGCTACTATAAGCAGCAGCAAAACCCCCAGCCCCAAATAACCAAAGCCTTCATATTGGCTATCTGTATACGGCATATCCTTAATATAGTCCGACCATCCATGGGGATTATAGAATCCATTTAGATTAAAACTATAATAACCAACGCCATCGTTTCCAGCCTTCATCCCGGAACCAAAACCACCTAGGAGGAAAATAGCCGTTGCCGCCGCACCGACAAAAGAAAGAAGGGGTAGGAATACCTTCATCCCTTTTTCCCCTTTAACTGCGTCCACTAATAAGAAGCCGAGCAGAACAACACCGCACATGGGAAGAAAATAAATATGAATACTGCCGCATAAAGCGCCGAGAATCCCCCAGCCAATCACTGCATATTTCGTCTTCCTAAACACTTCTTCATAATATACGAGAAACAAAAGCGCCATTAGGCAAAGAAAGTGGGCGGCCAAAGAAGTCATCCAATACATCCTGTCGATAAATACAGGACTTAACACGAAAAAGATTCCGCCAATAAATGTCAAAAGATCACTCTTTACATATTTCTTCACAAGAAGCGCTCCAAACCCTCCTTGCAGCATAAAGCACAGCAATCCGAACCATCCGAAATATTGGAATTCAGTTGGAAGTAAAAAGCGAAGAACCTTAAAAAACAGTGCAAATAATGGAATAGAATCCGTAAAAATTATGGAAGTCGCATTCGGATAAGCTATCGTATCTATTAAACCGAGGGGAAAACGCCACGGCGCATGCCTGAAAAACTTCCAGCCCAGATAATGCTGTGTTAAATCCCCGTCTTCGCTCGTCAAAAGCCAATCCGTATAGGTCGGATTTAATATATGTACTCCATAGATCCAAAGGAAGATAAGTGCTCCAGATAAGGCACAAATCCAAATGGTCTTATATGTTAAAATACTTTTTTTAATACCATCTATTTTTTCTTTCATTTCCGTTTCCCCTTGCCTATTTTCTTATCGCACGAAGTGGTATTATATTACAAAGCCGCCGTGCTCGGTGCAGACGGCGAATTGACCGCCGTCTAGTAATATTAAGGTTACTGTTCACACCATGGCCTATCACTTCGCTGATAGGTCATGAGCCAGTACACTGAAACAGCCAAAAGCCTGCCCTCAGCGAAGGCGACTTAAGATGGGCAGGCGAAGTTACTATTTCCAGGCTTGCCTGTGAACAGTAACATATTAATATATCCCGCCTTTAAAGTCAAAGCATTTAAAATTGTAAAACAAAAGAATATATGTTACAGTAAATTTGATGTAGGGTCTCAAATTTTACATATCAGAGGTGTTATATGAGAAGCGATTTAATAAAAAAAGAAAATATTATCTATAAGTTTCGAAGGGAAGCCGGCATTTTCTGCCTCCTTTTCTTCTCCTTTCTCCATCAGGTGCCTGCATCCCTTCACGATTGGAACAGCAGCTGGTATGCGATGAACTATTCCCTCGGCTTCGATTCCAGATTATTCATCGGCTCCTTGCTCAGTCTGTTCTATCCACAATACTTACCCGCTGAGAGTGCTTACCGTTTTGTTTTCTTTTCCACCCTCTTATTTCTACTGCTCTTATCACTCGTATTCGGATACGCTTTGCGCCAAACGGAGTCTCACCCTGCCGGAACAGGGTTGCTTCTTTTGGTCGTTTTCTATCTGATAAGCCCTGGCTCCCCTTCTTATCTTTGGGCTACAGAGAATATGGGGCGTTTCGACCTTTACCTTATTTTATTGACTGTTCTTGCTGCTTTATTTTATTTCCACATATCCTCCCCCAACATTCGACTAATTTCCTTTACCCTCATCGGGTTAATAGCCATTGCTATTCATCAGGTATTTATATTTATCTTCTTTCCCTTACTCTTCGTCATGTTCTTAGATACCATGACAGAGAACAAAAGAGTGATTCCTTTCCTGTTGGGTACTCTTGGTATGCTTCTTTTATGCTCTGCATTTATATATTTCCAATTTTTCTCTCACTTAAGGGTAGGTTCCTTAGAGGAGCTCGTTGCCTTCTTATCGGGACGCACTGATTTATTAGTGAATGAAACAGCACTTTCTTACGAATATTTTTCTAATATAGAGACTGCCTTTAGTGATCTTATGCTCACCCTGCTTTCAGAAAAGCTGCGATACGGTATTATCACCCTGCTTCTTCTATCTCCCCTCAGCCTTATTTATGGCGGTCTTTGGCGGAATATTATAAAGATATCCGGCAGTCAGAAGGGAAAGTATGTATTGATTTTACTTAGTCAACTCAGCTTTCTTCCTGCATTCTTGCTTACCATTGACTGGGGACGCTGGTTTGGGGCTTTTCTAACGGTTCAGGCTTTGCAAATCATTATTTTGGCAGCAAAAAAGGATGTTGCGGTATTAACAGCACTTGCCAAACTGCAAGACTGTTTCCGCAAACATCCCTATTTCTTCTTAATTACCGGCCTCTGGCTTGCATCATTAAGTAAGTTTCAAGCTACACTTCTGCCCGATGCCCCGGTATTCTTTACTTCTCTCTACCAACTTTATCGCTCACTGTTCACACCCTGAGAGGGCACAGCCAGTGCACAGACCTACTGGATAGTTATGGGATAGTTAAGATTTCTTCTTCCCATTCTGTCCGAGGTATTGCTGTAATACTATCCACCTCATAATAAGTAGCATATGCTACATTCACCCAATATGCGCTGTCTTCACTCAACTCTGAATTATAGGCATCGCTGTATTTCGTCTCAAATGCCGGGCGTAAGAGAGGAACCGTAATATCCATAATTCCTGCTGCTTTCTGTTCTTCTATATAAGCAAATCTCTCACTACTTTCCCGATAAATTCTCATTAGATTCGCCCCGCTCTCCATGTAAGTGAAGAAAAAGGAAAGGGCGAAAATAGCAGTCGTACTGATTTTTAGAGCCTTCAAGTACAAATCCTTATCCGATACATCTGAAATCCCCTGAATACAGCCGACCATCAAGAATATCCCTGCGCCGAAATATGCCCGTGCCACCGGTTCCGGTGTCAATACTAGGGCATAACAGGTCGCTATGAATATAAAAAGATATATGAGCATATTCCTACTCTTCTTCCACTGTGCCTGCTGAAGCCTTACAATTACAAATACTACAATACAGATGGCAAGAAGAATAAAAAAGTGATTCCTAATAGCGAGGTTGCATTTCAGCCATCTGGATACCATAGCCACAATTCCCGTATGTTCTTCCTCCATAAACTGCTTCCTATTGGCATTGCCCGGAGCCAAGGTCATGAAAAGGAAGCCGATGGCATTGCCTGCTATCCCGCTCACCATCCATAAGCGTATCTTTTTATGCTCCCATGCATAGAATCCCATCCATATAAGGATCAGTAAAATTCCGCCTCCGGATGTATTCTCATTACACCATCCGGCAAGAATCCCCAATAGAAATAGGCCAATGGCAGGCGCTACCTGCCGATTTCCCCTGTAATTCCTTTTCAGACAGTAGCGGAAGGCGGAAATATAGCCCATGATAATTGTACTTCCCCACAAGTAATTACAGGCTCCCGTTTCCCATAACACGGTCTGGGCAAAGGATACGGAAAAGGTCCAAAGGAATAGATTAATCAACAGGTAGATAAAAATATCGTATTTCTTCTTATTTTCGATATTGTAATACATAAAAAGGGTGAGAGCGGTAAACACCAAACTGTTGCATATATTAAACAGCCATTTATCGCCCATAAGAAAGCTTCTCAGAATCATATGACTGACACTTCTTCCCGTCCATGTGGCGTATTGATGCCTTTCCTGCCGGATCAAGTCCAAAAAGGAATTAGCTCCTGCCACAATTTTGCCATAAGATAAATCATCGGTCATAGCTGGTGTGAACACATTGTAGATTAGAATCATGAAAAAAGAAATTATCACCATACCGATAAACACTATGCGGCGGAATTTCTCATTTTTTACATCCAATGTTATCTTGTTCATTCTATTTTTCCGTCCCTTTCCATCAGCTCATCCGCCAGCTCCATAGCCAGTTCCGCCACCGCATCGGAATTATAATGTTCATGCTCGCCCCATCTGCCAAGAGCATAGACCTTCATTCCTTTAGAAAACCTTAGAAGACCTTCCATGATCTCAGGTTTCTCAATTGTATTTAAAGGATAAGCATACTCGTTCATATATCGAAAACCGCTCCCTGATTCCTTCACTCTATCCTTATTCGTCTCCGTCCAATATCCCTTGGAACCCGGACAGAAATTATGACGCACCAATATTCTATGATAAGGGATTTGTCTCTGCGGATAATAAATCCAATGAGCTTGTGTATCCAATTGTTCCGGCACATATTCTATCTGTATAGAGCTGTATTTCAACCTGCCGATATCCGTTTTCATCGCCTCCGGCAGCCCTTCTATATAGTTGAATTCCATCCACGGGATAGTCGTAATGATCATCTCCGCTTCGTAGCGCTTCCCGTCCGTACAAGTCACTAGCTTTTTTTCCATATCCAAGGCACTTACCGCTGCTTTCGTTATGAGCTTGTCCCCAAGGGCTCTTCGCATCCGAAGCCACAATTCGCCATATCCGTACTTCTTAGGATAATAGAACTGTGCATGCCCTGGTTGACTGCCATAGGCTTGTCTCTTCTCACAACTTAGCTTCGTTTCTTCATAGGATACGTTGGGCAGCTTCTCCAGCCAATAGGTTCCTAACGCATTCAAGTCCTTCCCGAACATTTTCTCGTTATAGGGAAGCATATAGTCTTCTGCTATTTTTTTACCTAGTTTCCAGGAAATCCAATCAACGAACTCTTTCGGTTTCGCCTCTCCCTGGTTGCAGCCGGCCTGTTCAATGGAGCTCAAATATTCTTGTTGCTTCTCAGGGCGCATCTCCCATATATTAGCTTCAAAAGGATGGTGGATATAACCTCCATCGAAGGAAATTCTGGAATCCCTCTCGTAACTATCCCATTCCTCCTCCGGCATGAAGCCGAATAAGAATTCAACAACCTCCGGCCTTCTCACATCGAGAAAATGTCCGCCTCCAATATCGAGAGGAGAGCCATCCACTTCTTCACTCCGGCATAACCCTCCGGCCTTCTCTTCCTTTTCCAATACGAGAAAAGAGGTCTCACCCTTTTGCTGTAAACGATTCGCGAAGGTAAGCCCTGCGGGTCCTGCACCTAATATCAAATACTTTACTTTTCCCATTCTTCTTAGTCTCTCCTATATATCTTCATTTTCGATCGCTGCCTTCTTCCTGAAGACAAAGAACTTCTGACCTAAAAAGTTGAAAACAATAAACATTCCCATTCCTATAACAATCGCTATATTTTCTACGATCACCTGTGAATAATCGCTTAGTACACTCCTTACAAGAGGCCTTGCTATCCCATAAGCGAGAAGATAGCAGACTGCAATATTCAACGAAAACTTTATTACATAAGCAGCACTCTTCTCCTCTACTTGGAACGTCAGCTTCTTATTGGCGAAATAAGAAAAAATACTTCCTATCACATAGGAGGTCGCACTTGCGACCCAATAATTCAAATGCATTACATTATAAAAAAGCATAATGAGAACGAAACCGAGCAGCGTATTGATTACACCTATTATGCCAAAATGCAGCGCTTCATGAAATAACTTTTTCATAGATTATAGTACTCCTTAAACCATTCTGCAAATCGCCCGATACCCTCTTCCATAGAGGTACCCGGCTTAAAGTCAAAGTCTCTTTCCAAATCCGTAATATCCGCATAGGTACGATATACATCACCCGGCTGCATCGGAAGATATTCTTTCTTCGCTTCTATTCCCAGCTTTTTTTCCAGAACAGCAATGAAGTCCATTAACTTTTCAGGGTTGTTATTCCCAATGTTATAAACCTTATAACGAGCTCCCTGTTCATCCTCTACCTGGGGGCTGCATAATAATCGTTCTATTCCTTCCACGATATCATCGATATAGGTAAAATCTCTATACATATCTCCATTGTTATAGATCTGAATCGTCTCCCCCTTCACCATCTTCTTTGCAAACTTATAACAAGCCATATCCGGCCTGCCATAAGGGCCGTACACTGTAAAGAAGCGAAGTCCTGTCACCGGAATACCGTATAGCTTGCTGTATGAATAAGCCATCAATTCATTGGACTTCTTCGTTGCAGCATATAAACTTACCGGATGATCCACCTTATCTTCCGTAGAAAAAGGAATCTTCTTATTACTTCCATATACTGAACTGGAAGAGGCAAAAACCAGATGCTCTACCGGATAATTACGGCAAGCCTCCAATATATGAAAAAAACCTACAATATTCGATTGAATATAGGCATCAGGATTATCAATGCTATATCTGACTCCTGCCTGAGCTGCCAAATTAACTACAACATCCGGCCTTTCTTCTTCAAATATGGAAAAAACCTTTTCTTTATCCGCTAAATCGCATCTTTCAAACGAATAGCGTTCATATTTCTCCAAAATAGAAAGACGTGCTTCCTTTAAGGAAACTTCATAATAATCATTCATATTATCGATGCCGATTACTCTTTCGCCCTTTTCAAGCAGACTTTTGGATAAATGGAAACCGATGAAACCTGCTGCGCCGGTAATCAAATACACTTTATTTTTTTCTGGTGAATTCATAATTCTATTCCTATACTTTCTTTTTCAAGATATTCTTTTTCTTCATAAAACGCACATGCCATGCCGTCTTAAAATATTTAAAATTAGCCCAGAAGGAATTCTGTGATACGCCTTCCGTCCTGGCCGTCCACTTCACAGGAATTTCAATGAACTTTACACCAAGCCTAATAGGCTTTAACGCTGTCTCCAAGAAAAAAGGATGCTTTAACTCTTCCCATGAAATCGATAACATGAGGCTCCTCGGAAAGATACGATAGGCGTATGTAATATCAGTAAGACTCACAAAAAATAAAAGAGCTATCATTCGCTGGAAAATAGCGTTCGCTACCAACTTCACCTTATTGTATCCGTCAAATCCGCCCCCCTTTTTCCATCTTGTTGCCGTTATGATTTTATCAGGGTTCTTCTTTTCCAATCGTATAAACTCACATATCAGATTCGGGTCTGTCTCCAAGTCGGAAGACATCAGCACTACATGAGAACCACTGGCTATTTCAATTCCCTCCTGTACTGCCCCGCCTACAAATGGCTTCTTCTGATGATGTACGGTTACCGGAATCTGGCCGCCATATTTTTGTTTAATCTCTTCTGCTGTCCGGATACAATCATCCGTACTTCTATCACATACTACAATAATAATTTCCGCAAGGTCTTCACTCCGACACGTCTCCATAATCGTATCCACAGTCTGTAGCAACGAATACGTTTCATCCATTGCCGGAAGTATTACCGATAAATCTTTGAATCTTTCCTCCATCACAAGCTCCATATTATCCATTCCTTGTATATTCTATATTCTTCCCATCCAATCATGAAATACGTCGGTTAACGTATCCATAATTCCGTAAGAAGGTACAAATCCTAATCCGCTGATTCTTGTATTATCTCCAAGAAGTAAAGGCTCGTCCGCCGCTCGCATCAGCCCTTCATCAGTAACTACCTTAACCTTCGTTTCCGATATTTCTACTAGCATATTCAAAATATCGGATATCTTATAAGCCTTGCCTGTACATATGTTAATGGGCTCCCCTGGTGTACCTTTATCCAAAAGCAGACGCATAGCAGCCACACCATCTCTGACATCAATAAAATCTCTGGCACTCTCCAAATTACCCACATGAATTTCCGGCTCCATCTTTCCTGTCTTAATTAGGGCAAGCTGCCTTGCAAAATTCTGAATTGCCGTTGCCGGAGGATGTCCCGTTCCCACATGAATGAACATTCTTGGCAAATATACTTTCAATCCATAGTTAGCAAAATATTGATATCCCAACATCTCAGTACCTGCTTTGGACACTCCATAGGGCGTATGAGGCTTCAGCAGACGTTCCTCCACGAGAGGGCAGTCCGACTCCGTAATATCTCCGTACTCCGCACTGGAACAGGCAAGAAGTACCTTTACGTCCTTCTTCTCCATCAGTTCTCTCGCACAATAAAGAACATTCAAAGTCCCCTGATAGTTCGTCATATGTGTGGTATATTCTGCATCCCAGGAAGCTCCATTAAAAGCCTGTGCTGCCATATGAATGATAATATCCGGCTCCAGACGCCTGATATGACGCATCAATGCATCTCTTTCTAAAATATCACAGCGGATCACGGAAGAATCCTGTATAGCCTCATTTCTGCTGGAGGCGGAGAATCTGGCAATCCCCCATACCTCATAACCATCCGCCCGAAAGCTTTCCGCAAAATGTTGTCCCACCATACCAGTAATTCCGGTTATCAATACCCTTTTATTCATTTCCAAACTCTCCTCCATATCGCATCAATGTCCTGTAAGAATCAACCAGATAAACTGTATATTCGAACGAACATACCGCTTGAATAAACGCCTGGGATCTTGAATCAGGCGATAAAGCCATTCCAGATAGAACTCCTGCACCCATTTGGGTGCTCGCTTCGTCGTCCCTGCATGAAAATCAAAGGCGGCTCCAACACCCAGCATCACAGCATCGATTTTTCCCCGATGTGCATACATCCAACGTTCCTGCTTCGGTGCTCCCAGGCCTACCCATACGAAATCAGGCTTCATTTCTTTTATCTTCTCCACAATTCCCTCATCCTCTTCCGGCGACAAGTTCCGGAAAGGGGGCGAATATGTGCCTACAATATTCAAACGAGGATAACGTTTCTTCAGATTGGACTCCAAAGTTCTTAACGTCTCTTCCGTGCTTCCATAGAAATAATGGCGATATCCTTTCTCCTCAGATAACCGCAATATTTCCGGCATTAAATCCGGTCCTGCCACACGCTGGGCATTCTTATAACCGCGTACCTTGCATATGAGGGATAGAGGCTTCCCATCCGGAATCGCAAGGGCAGATTCATTCTGAATCTTCAAATAAGACTCATCATTATAGGAAAGTACCGTCGTATGTACATTGGACACACATACATATTTCCCTCTTAGCTGTTCCAGATTCTCCGTCAGATAGCCGACAACAGATCGCATATTAGTAACCGCAATATCCACTCCCAGAATACTACATGTCTCCGGCTCATCCGTTCGTATGGTGCTTCCGCTTCCATAATTCCTGTATTTTAGGAAAATAGGGAAGATTTCCACATCCTCCAACAGGTATCGGCGATAGAGCCTGCGAGGCTCCTTTAACAGCCGGTAAAACCATTCTAAACCAACGTAGCTAATCCACTTAGGAGCACGCTTTACCACCCCTGCTTCGAAATCAATGGTCGCACCGATATGAAGAGTAAGGGGGACTTGCAGTTGTTCTTTATATTGATGATAAAACTTCTCCTGCTTAGGCGTTCCAAGTCCGATGCAGAGAATATCTGCTTTCGATTCATTAATTTTTTCAATAATATGTGCAATCTCTTTCGCATCGTTCTCAAAGGCATAGCTGGGAGAATAAACACCTGCAATTTTAAGATTCTTATATTTTCTCATCAGGTTGACTGCCGCCTTCTTGGCCACCCCCTCAGCTGCACCGAGTAAAAAAATGGAAAAACCTTCCTTGGCTGCCATCCTGCAAACTTCCGGGAAATAATCGGAACCCGAAATTTTCTCTTTAATAGGGGTTCCCATCCACCGTGACATCCAAATAAGAGGCTTTCCGTCTGTCAATACCAGGTCGGCCTCTTCATAAATATCACGGAATAATCCGTCATGTTCTATTTTCACAATATGATCCACATTCGGAGTGACGACATAACTATTTTTCTTCTCCAGAATAAGCCGCTTCGCTTCTCTTACGGCTTCTTCCATCGTCAGATTATCTATATGTGTGTTTAAAAATTTTATTCGCTTCTCACTCATAGGAAGAAACCTCTTTAAAAGTCATAATATAATACTTTACCATTATTATGTTCTTTTTTCAAATAATAATAAAATATTAATTTTTAGTGCCTGAAATTACCCCTTCGTTCGGTTGACATAAATATTTTGGTATAATATAGTATATTTAGGTTATTATTCGGCCTTAGGTACCGCGAAGTCAAAATTGCGTCTGTATGCAATTTTGCGAGTGCTGCAAGCGCCAAAATGCAGTTTTACTGCATTTTGTGTGCATATATGTTATAACTCAGCCGAAAGCTGAACTATACATATTTAGTACATTCATAGGAGAAAACACGATGAAATTCATGCGAAAAAAACTGCAACATTCCATACTTATCATAACACTAATTTCTTTACTTGGGAATTCACAGTTTGTTCATGCTGCCGAAATCGATACGGCATCCTCTGTAGAAATTCCTCTTATCACCTCATTTGATGAACTTTCCTCAGAGCATTCTGCCCATAGCTTCGATAACAGACCGGATTTATCGGAACTCCTTGCCGCCTTTCCTCAGAATCTGACGGCGTATCTCGATTCCTCTGAGGAACATACCGAGATTCCTGTCACATGGAAATGTGATCAGGATTATAACTCTACGGATTCGGAGTCCTACGACTTCGTACCAGTCTGGGATGAAACTTTATATACATTATCGCCTTCGCTGGACCCCGCTAAGGACATTCCCCATATTACAGTAAATGTCAATACGGAGAAATCTTCGACTTATCTTTCTGATCTTACAAGTGCTCAGTCCGACTTGGATACTATTGTAAAAGATAAGGATATTCTCGCTCTCGTCTACCTTGTAGATTCCTATGAAATTAAAAAGGAAGCCTTCAGCCATTCTGATACTGTTATATCCGTTAACAGCGGTCAATCCGTACAAATTATCGGGATAGGAGAAGACAGCCATAAAAATATATGGTATCGAGTATCCTTCAATATTCAGGGCACTACCTATAATGGCTATGTGGAACGCAGCTATCTGGCTTACTCCGATGAAGGCCTGCTCTCCTTCGAAAGTGAACACATTACCACGGCTCCTGTAACTGCAAGAGCCTTCGGTATTCAAAGCTTCTCCGCCGTGAGCAGCGTTCCCGCTGATATCGCTCAATTTCCCGAATCCTATCAGTCCGCTCTCATCGCCTTAAAAAATGCGCATCCACAGTGGATTTTTGTAAAAATGAATACAGAATTGAACTGGAGTAATATTGTTGCCGAACAAAATAAAAAAAATCGAAGCCTGATTCATGCCTCGGTAAACTCTGCCTGGAAAAACGGAAGTTATGATAACAACTGGGCTTACCCTACCGATGGTATTCTCGCCTATTATATGGATCCCAGGAACTTTCTGACGGATAACCATATTTTCCAGTTCGAGCAGTTAAACTATAATCCCACCTATCATACAGAAACTGCTGTTCAGGGTATCTTGGATGGTTCCTTTATGTCCGGCACCATTTCCGGAGACAATCAACCCTATTCCAAAGCATTTATTTCTATTGCCGGAGAGTATGGAGTCAGCCCCTTCCACCTCTCTTCCAGAGTATTGCAAGAACAGGGCAAAGAAGGGAAATCCGCCTTAATATCCGGTACCTATTCCGGCTACACCGGACTTTACAACTACTTTAATATCGGTGCTACCGGAAAAGGAGATGCGGAGGTCATTGTAAATGGTCTGAAAAAGGCGCAGGAATATGGCTGGACAAGCCGATATCTCTCCTTAAGAGGCGGCTCAAATATTATCTCCAAAAACTACATACAAATAGGGCAGGATACCTTATACCTTCAGAAGTTCAATGTTACGAAAACGGATACTCATAACCATCAATATATGCAGAATATCGCCGCGCCTTCTTCAGAAGCACAAAATGTGAGAAAAGCTTATATGAACGCCGGTTCTTTGAATAGGCCTTTCGTCTTCCGCATACCGGTATATCAGGGCATGCCTTCCAATGCATGCATTAAGCCTACCACGGTAAAGGAAGTCACCTTAAGCGAGTCTTCCATTACGCTGGCTGCAGATAAGACTCACACTTTAACTGCTTTTATCGATAATACACAGGTAAGTGCTTCTTCCGTTACGTTTAAGAGCGAAAATGAGTCCATTGCCACAATAAATGCAAATGGAGTTGTTACTGCAGTCTATCCGGGAACTACGACGATTACGGCAACTGTTTCCGGCGGTTCCATCGCTTCCTGCAAGGTAACCGTTCAGAAAATAGACCCTGTTTATACAGTACCGACCTTAAAAGGCATAACTTACGATCCGAATCAGAAATTAAGCAGCATCTCACTTTCTACCGGATGGAGCTTCGATGCGCCGGATACGGTACCCACCGTTAAGAATTCCGGTTATGCTGCAACCTTCACTCCTACTGATACAGGGAAATATAATACAATAAAGAAAACATTGCCCCTTACCGTCACTAAGGGTACTCCATCTTATACAGTACCTACGGGATTACAAACAGTATCTGGCAATACTCTGGCTTCCATTAAGCTGCCTGCCGGATTCGCATGGGAGTCACCAACCACCGTTCTTAGCAAAGAAGGCTCCGTTTCTCATAAGGCCTCTTACAATCCGGACCCTGCTAACTATAATACAGTGACGGGCATTGCAATTGCGATTACCGTAAATGCAGTTCCTACTACCGAATGTACGAATCACGACTTCGGTGAATGGGAGCATACCAAGGAAGCAACCTGTACAGAGACCGGTATAGACACCCGTTCCTGCCATATCTGCGGCTTCAAGGAGACAAGAACCGTTCCTGCCCTGGGGCATAGTTATACCTCTAAAATAACAAAAGAGGCAACCTGTACGGAAAAGGGCATCAGGACTTATACCTGCTCCCGATGCGGCGATACATATACCGAAGAAATCCCCGCGCTCGGTCACAACTATACGGCTAAGGTAACAAAGGAGGCAACGACAACCGAAGAAGGAATCCGCACCTATACTTGTTCCCGGTCTGGTGATACCTATACAGAGGTCATTCCAAAACTGCCGTCTGATCAACCATCTACCCCTAAGCCAAGTGTTCCTGACGGCAATAATTCCTCCGGTGGAGGCTCGGATACCCCGAACAATAATACAGGTTCCGGAACAAATAACAATTCGGGCACTAACACAGACTCGAATACTGATACGAATTCAAATACTAATACGGGGCCGAATACAGATACTCCCCCTAATACAAGTACGAATTCCAACACAAATACTAACACGGGCGCTAATTCGAATACGAACACGACCCCGAATACAAACACGAACACAAATACCGATACGAGTCCAGACTCGGATACAAATGAAAATGCTAATTCCGGTTCGAATGCGAATAACTCCGGGAATACTTCTCCTGAAAGTTCTAACGAGGATACAGGTTCCAAAAACAACACTTCCGGAAGTTTGTCTCCTTCCTCTTCCGAGAATAAGAAGGCTGCAGAAGGGCGCGCAACGATCGATATGAAGAAAAATACCGTTTTGTATGAGGAATCCCTTTCTTCCATCCGCGGAAAAGATGTTGACGTTGTGCTCAGTATGGGCAATAGTATTAGCTGGGTCATTAACGGCCGTAATATTGTGGCGGATGAAGCCAATGGTATCGATATGGGAGTAGCGATGAATACCGGCAACATTCCTTCTGCTATTCTAACTGCTGCCAAGGGTGAAAACGAGAATGTTACTGTAATTGAGCTTACACTCGCCCACAATGGAAGTTTTGATTTTTCTCCCATACTTACCATTAATACAGCAAAAGATAATGCCGGACGGATTGCCAACCTATTCTATTACAATCCAGAGTCTGAACAATTGGAGTTTGTCGATGAGGCCGAGGTTACCGAAGCCGGAGATATTATCTTTACTTTCACTCACGCTTCTGACTATGCGGTTATTATTAGTGACTCCTCAATGGCAGAGTTAGCTGTTATCAGTGAAGCTTCTACTACTGATGAAACTATAGATGAAGATGCTGCGGATATCGAGGTACTCTCATCTGCGGTCAAGACTGGCAACAACGACCTTAATCCGAGAATTATTGTGATTGTGATTCTGATTCTTCTTATATGTGCCGCAGTTGGTGCTGCCGTATTCTTCCTTCTAACGAAGAAAGAAGCGGATGATGCGGAAGAGGACGAAGACTCAGGTGACAATTATTCAGCCGATACAACGCCTGAACGCAGTAAGGCTAAACAGGTACCGCTCTCTACTACTTCTTCTCGGAAAAAATCTTCTCATGAAGAATCATCTTACGAAGATAGCGAATACAGCGCCCTGGATGATGATTTCGTCGATGATTATAGGGAACCGGAGATAAACACGAAGAAGACCGGAAAAGTAATATCTATAACAAAATTAAAGAACCAAGAAAAGAAAGAAGGCTTGAATCGAGATAATTTCGATAATGATGAGTTTGATGGATTTGAATAATTAATTACGGAGTGCTTTTTATTATATATAATAATAAAAAGCACTCCGTATTATATTACGTCTTTATCCATTCATGAGCCGCACATCTTCCATAGTCCCATGCATCCCAGCCTATCCACTCGGTATCATTTGCCGTATCCAGAAGCAATTTATAATTCCAGTAGAAGTATCCACTTCCTTTTGCAAAAGCATTTAAATGAGCCATTGCGACCTTAGCGTATAGTTCTTTCTTATCTTCTGCTGACAGACTCTCTTTCCTGCCAACCTTCACGCCTAAGGGATTGTGTCCGCCCCGCGTATCCATACCACAGCCGGCCGAATTGAATAGAGACCACTCTCCACAGATAACAGGGAAATATTCGCTCATTTCTTCGATATCCGCGGCGAAGTTTTCTTCTATATACTTCTCGTATCCTTCCGCCGTCTGTTCGCAGCCATCCATCTCAGCCAACATTAAATATAAATGGGTGTCCAAAACTACATTTTTAAACTCTTCTTCTCTCATGAAGTCTTTCCACTCTTTTATTTCAAAGGCATCATGTATTACAATTACCTTTTCTTCCTGGAGGAATCTTCTTATCCTTCGATAGGCTTGTGTATAAAAATCTTTTATAAAAGCAAGTGTATTGGGAGCACTTCCTTTCGCCATTTCTTCATCTGCCGGCTTGTAACGGTCAGGCACATCCATAACCTTCCACATCTTCTCGGTAATCGGCTCGTTCAATATCTGGATTCCCCAAAGAGCGGGATGACCGCTATATCTTTCTGCCAACCGCTCGAGCACAGTGATGGAAAATTCTATGCTTTCAGGCTCCTGTGACCATTTGCAGACTCCTGATATTCCTCCGTTATCAAACCCATTCTGGCTTCCCGGTACCGTATGTAAATCAATTAAAATAAGTAGTCCATACTTCTCTGCCCAGGCAAACGCTTTATCCAATTCTTCGATACATCCGATGAAAGGGGGGCAGTCCCCGAATATGAAATATGGTACGGGAATACGAACCGCATTCAATCCCACGGATTTGATATAAACGAAATCACGTTCGGTAATATATTCACTGCGATGTATCCGAATGCGCGCTTCATACTCTTCTTTCTCCAATTGTCTGGGAAGATAGTATTCATCATCTGCAGTAGTTCCTTCGAATAAGGCAGGGCTCATCCACTTTTCCAGCACAAGCCAGTTTCCCAGATTCACACCTTTTATATACTTATCCATCGCTTACCCCCATACTTGAATTCGATTCCATCCCTCTTTCAGATCGCTCAAGGGTCCGATTACCGCATTTTGTTTTCTTTCCTTATCATTGTAATCCGTATCGAATATAATTTCACTTCCATCCGGATTCTCAAAGGCTTCTTCTACAATACGCGGCATACCCAAATCCTTCGTCTCAAGAATCACTCCTTTTTGGTCAAGAAGCGCTTTACTCACTACCATTTCCAGAAATACCTTTCCATCCTCCTCTACAATCTTAACCTGAGGATCATAATCGCTGATGATATTATCCTTTTCTTCCTTATAGGCCGTCGATCCCTTGAAGTAAGCGTTATTGTTAATATATACCGGTTGCTTCACCTGCTCGAAGATCTCTAAGTCACCGTTTCCGATTCCAATCACTTTTTCCACATATTCTTCTAGGGATTCCGGGCTTCCGTCATAGTCGGAAGTACCGCATATGGATTGCTCCGTATAGGTCTGTACTCCTCCGACAAAGATATTTTGATACCATCTATCATCTCCACCATATACAAAGGTTGTTCCTGCCGGCTGTGTCGTATGCGGGAAATGATACGGAGTCGCTCTGTTCAGTACCGGTTCACGGCGCATGGAACCACAGCAAAGATTATTTACGAAGGCGCCTCCCTGTGCGATGTTATCGAAGTTATATTCCGAAGCCAGAATATTATTATCTACCAAATGAGGACCATGTGTTACTTCAATCATAAGATCCCTGTCATTGGCATAGAAAAGGTTCTTGCTTATTCTCGTTCCCTGTACCTGCCAGTCCAGCCATATACCCAATGTCGTATGGTGGATATTATTGTGATGAATCTGTACGTCAATACATGCATGCAGTTTGATACCTGCAATTTCATATCCGAAATATTCATGCTTTATTGCAATATTATAAATATGATTGTTACAAATCTCACTGAATACACAGCCCAAATGGCCCACAATTCCGTTTTGTCCACAATCATATATCGTATTGTTTCTAATAATATGAGATCCTATCTTCTCTTTACTCCAGCCAATCTGCAAAGCCTTAAAAACAGCTTCCATCTGATTCTGATATCCGGGTTTTCTATGGGTATACGTACATGCGTTATGTCCCGTGGATGCTTCTTTTCCTATACTGATTCCGCTGCACTTCGAATCATGGATTATATTATTCTCAATAATCCATCCTTTGCTCCAATTTGCTCCAAGAAGTCCCGGCTGATCTGCAGTAGGGGGTGTCCAAGGCGTTGCTGCCTGAGCCATTTCGAATCCACGTACCGTAATATAATCCCTTCCGGTCAATTCGGGGTAGAAACAGCATTTTCTAACATTGATTTCCACCAGTTCATCGTTGGGATTCGCACCTTGGAAATTGGCATAAATGATAGTATTCTCTTCTTCCACCTCGCAATACCATTGATAAACTGAATCCTCCGGGTGAAGCAAAGGCTCTCTATGCTTGGTCCACGGCGGATTATCTCCATCCAGACGCATAATAGGGTCCTTCACCTCATTGAGACTTTTGGCTTCATAAAATGATTTTCCATTCAAATATACTTCTCCGCAATGGATAGGCATATGAAGGGGCTGCTCGAACCAATCGCCAAACACAACCTCCTTATAAGGATTATAGTTACCGAATATCTTATTCGATATGATAACTTTCCATACGTTTCCTTCCACCTGCTGCCAATCATTTATTCTTTCGGAACCTTTGATAACTACCTCTTCCCCCTCTGCCGCCTGATAGGTAATTCTATCAATATTACTTGTTCCTCCATGCAGCGGCTTCACCCACTCCCTATATTCACCTTCATGCACAATAACCGTATCACCAGCTCTTGCAACAAGAGCAGCCATAGAAATGGTTAGAAATGGTTGTTCCTGTGTTCCTGCAAAGTTATCTGATCCCTTTTTTGATACATGAATTTCTCTTCTCATAGTCTCATCTCTCCTTATCTATTCCTCAACCCATCGTAACTGTTCAGTACTCTCACAGTTACAAAAGCAAAGATTGCTTTGCTTACCCGCGGATTCTGCTTTATTCGATTTTAATAGTTATTTTTAACTTTACATACTAATACTTATCCTTTTACTGCTCCTGCCGTCATTCCCTTTACCAATTTATCCTGTGCGAAGATAAATAATAAGATCATCGGTATTACCGTCAGGGTAAGTACGGACATAATCATCGGAGTGTTCATGGAATACTGCCCCTGGAACTCCCATACAGCTAACGGCAACGTTCTATTAGCGGAAGATTGTGTTAATGTATATGCAAAGCTGAACTCATTCCACATATTCACACCGTTATAAATGGCAAGCGTTGCCAGTCCCGGTTTCGCCAGCGGAAGTATTATGTTAAAAAACATACGATATCTATTACAGCCGTCAATCTGCGCTGACTCCTCTATTTCATCCGGTATCTGCTTCATGAAACTCGTTAGAATAAAAACGGAAATCGGAATTGCTGTCGCAACATAAGGACCAATTAATGCCCAGATGGAATCATACACCCCCATATTCTTGGACATCTTAAATACGGGAATCAATGTAATGTGGATAGGAATCGACATGCATGCCACGATCAGTGCATAAATTCCTCCCGCCATCCTGAATTTGAAGCGGGAAAGCGGATAGGACGCACACGCAGAAATAAATAACAGCAATATAAGAGATACTGTAAGTACAATTACGCTGTTAAAAAAGAATCTGAAAAAGCTTCCCTGAAGTACCGCTTTATAGTTTTCTATGTATAAGTTGTCAGGCAATGAGAAAACACCCTTAGTTAACATTTCGAACTTCTCTTTGAACGAATTCAGTACCATAAATACAAAGGGCAGCAATGATACAATCGTCCAGAAAATCCCCAAAGCCCACGCAATAATCCAACTAATCCTACTTTTTGTTTTGCTTCTCTCTACAGTATTGTTCATCTTATGCTGCCTCCTTTCTTCCGTTCAATAGCCTCATTGTTAATAAGGAAACAATGGATATCAGTATGAACATACCGGCTGCCACTGCGGAACCATACCCCATATTGAACTTCACGAAGGATTGTTTATACATATAGGTCGCCATCAATTCCGTCGATGTGCCCGGACCGCCTCCGGTCATAACATAAACAAGATCGAAGTATTTTAATGAACCTACCATCGATAAGATAGCCGCACTTTTCAAAGAAGGGGCTAACAGCGGTAAGGCAATTTTTCGAAAATATTGTCCCCTATTGGCTCCGTCGATAACAGCCGCCTCATAGACATCAACAGAAATATTCGTATAGGCCGCCATACAATATACCATGTAAAAGGGGGTGAACTGCCAGGCAATAACACCGATTACCGTATAAAGAGCCGTCTTAGGATTGCCCAATAAATCGATATTCCCTCCGCCCAATAAGTTGGAAATAGCACTAAAAATACCTCCATTTGTAGCCAGGGCATAGGTAAACAAGAATCCGATGGCAACCGATGACATAAGAAGAGGAATAAACCATAACACTTTAAATATGGTCATTTTCTTTCCGCCGAAGTCAATGAATGTTGCAAGCGCTAAGCCAATCGGTATCTGGACGCAGATAGACAGAATCATGACCAGAATATTGTTTTTAAAGGCTATCCAAAAAGCTTTATCTGTTATAAGTTTCTCCCAGTTTCTAAGTCCAGTCATCGTCTTTTGGCTGGAAATTCCGTTCCATTTATACAAGCTCGTAATAAATGTATCTATAATCGGGTAAAAAATATAAATTATCATTAATAATGTGACTGGCAGCAAAAATATAAATGCTGCTTTATGAACGTCTCGTTTTCTCTTTTCTGCTAAAGAGATAGCCTTTTTTTCCATTTTTATACCTCCTTGTTCCAATAAAAAAGAACAAATCCTGCTACTTAAGAAAAAGGTTCCCGGGCATTACCCGGGAATACCTTTTATTCTGCCACTTCTTCTAAATATTCTTTCATAGCCTTCTGGAATTGTGCTGCTGCATCCTCGGGTGTCATTGTCAAACCAAAGATTTCCTGACATGTATCTAAGTGTACCTGCGCCACTGCCGGAGGAAGATATTGGTCATACCACAATTGTGTGGATGATGCATTATTTGCCGCCTCAATAATGAGTTTATTGATAGGATCTGTAATCTTCGCTTCCACACCTTTAATTGGAGGAACCTTACCACTTTCTACCATAAAGTCTACTACTTCTTCCTCTGAGAACTTAGATGCACATTCGAACGCTGCTGCGAGCTTCTCGCCCTCACAGTTGAAGGATATAAAGTTATCTCCGATCGTTCCGATCATTATGGAAGAATCTGCGGATGATCCATCTACCTTAGGGAAGGGGAACCAGCCCATCTTCTCATAGAACTCTTTGCTATCCTGCTGAATCAAGCCTGTATACCAAGAACCGATAAGGTCCATTGCCGCTGTTTCCTGATATAATAACTGCCTCGCCTGGCCGTCATCCTCGCTTAAGGAGTTAACGCCCTGAGGAAAATAACCTTTTTCCGTCCAGCTTGCTATCTTCTCTCCTGCATAAATAAAGCTTTCATCTTCAAAGGTGCCGCTTCCTGCTACCGCATCTTTAAATGGTTCCAATCCGCCTTTTCTCGCTGCCAAGTTCATAAAGTACATGGAACCCGTCCATTTCGCTGAATTCGCAAGAGCAAAAGGAGTAATTCCATTTGCTACAAAAGTATCGCAAACTGCTTCCAATTCCGCTACCGTAGTAGGTACTTCCAGATTATATTTGGCAAATAAATCTTTATTATAGTAAATTCCGGACAAGGAAACGTTCATAAACGGAACAGCATAAATATCGTCCTTATACGTTGCCTGTGCAATTGCTGCATCCATAAGTCTGTTAGGAAGATCACTATTGTTAAACAACTCAGTAATAGGCTGTGCATATCCTGACTCAATATATTCGTTCATCGGACCGCCGGACCAGCTTATGTACATATCCGGGCATTCACCTGAACTCATAGCTATAATCAGCTTTTCTTTATATGTATCATTCTGTACCGGTACGCTGGTAACCGTATATCCGGACTCTGTCGTCTGATGATAAACTTCAATAGCCTTATCATAAACTGCCTTATCCACTTCTTCCGTGCCGATATTCCAAAATACGATTTCTTCTCCATCTCCGGATGCCTCTTTAGCAGGCGCTTCCTTCGCAGGTGTTTCCGTCTGAGCAGTACCATTGTCAGCACTTGTATTTGACGTATCTTTCGCTCCACATCCTGTGGTCATTGGAATCACCATTGCTGCGACCATAAGTAATGCGGCAATTCTCTTTGCTCTCTTTTTCATTAACCATCCTCCCATAATTATCTTAATTTTTCTCTTGTTAACTCGCTTTTTCTTACTTTTTCATTTTTTTATAGAACCGCATTCTTCGTCAATGTCATTCCCCATGGCCTTAAATCATGGATATATGGATATTTGGGGTTCACTTAATAAGACGTCGTCTTATTTTGTTATGATCGGCCTTTCCTTATCCCCAAATCCTTACGGCAGCCCAACCTCCCATGTCATACGGGATCACCTATACCTCAGGGTCCTGAATTCCTTCGTTCTGCTTATCCATAAAGGGGCGTCATGATGCTCCTTCGCTGAGTCTCTGCTCTGATGGTGAAAAATCTGACTTCGGCTCTCTATGTTTTGTTTCTTTTTCTGTTCCATTCAGCACCTTAGGGTGGACGTCTTCCTGAATTCTACAGTTTTCCTCTTATGCTATCGCTGGCTGTCTGTGTATGTCAGACATCATCTTTTGTGCATCATACGATACACCTTTGGTCAAAATAGTATAAAAGATTCGTATCAGCTTACAGCTGATGGCTATCACGGATTGCTTCTTTTTCAGTGGATTATTTGCTCTGGTCGTATAATACTCATGCAGGGCATTGAACTCCGGGTTCGTAGCTATCAGTGGAATCGCAGCATTGAACAGTACAGCTCGCAGCTTACTTCGACCTCGTTTGCTTATGGTCGTCTGTCCTTTATGCTTTCCTGAACTATTTTCCCTTAACGAGAGTCCTGCCAGCTTTTGTATCTGCCTTGGTGATTCGAAACGCCTCGCATCACCGATCTCAGCCAGAAATCCGGCAACCGTAATCAGTCCGATACCTTTGATGGCAAGCATCTGCTCGCTTTCGGGTATCTTTTTACACAAGCCTTCTATTTCTTCCATAACAGATTCAAGCTGTGCCATTTTGTAATCATGATCCTCGAGCAGTAGTTTCATTTCATACTCAGCTGCCGAAGAGCCTTTCTTTAGGCCAATGCTACGCTTTGCTGTCTCGCACAGGGTCGTTGCCCTTTTCATCCCGACGAAGCCGCAGTTTTGCATCACGCCAGATTTGATTTATATTCTCGGCTCCGAGTCCCACGATTGCTTCAGGTGTACATGCTTTCTTTAGAAGCAGCATACTGCTTTGTGATTCATAATCCCCGAATACATCTTTATATTCAGGAAAGTATATGGCAAACCATCTGGCAAATCTGTTCTTGATCTGGGTAAGTTCCCTGATAAGCCTCTTCCGATTCGCTGCCATAATTCTTAGATCTGCATACACCCCATCCGGTGTATATGGTGCACAATATCTTCCTTCTATAACGAGTTTTGCGATTACCTTGGGATCCTTGCTGTCATTCTTACTTTGGCTGTTGTCATCCAGTTCCTTGGTCTGCTTTACCGCATAAGGGTTGACCATAACCAGGAGGATGCCTTCATCTTCAAGATAAGCGCCAAGGTCAAACCAGTAGTGACCTGTTGGTTCGATACCTACGATAACATCTGACTTTTTGTTCTTGTCCTGTATCCACTGCATCCAGTTTTTGAAGCTGTCAAAACCTTCTCTGCTGTTGCTAAATTTAAAGACCTTCCCTAATTCGATGCCTCGCCAGTCAAAAGCTCTGGCGTACTGTGTTGTACTTCCGATATCGATTCCAACTACCAAAGTTGATTCTTTTACTTGATTGATTTTTTGATTTTGTTTACAATTCATTTGTGGGTGTCTCCTTCGAACGATGATTTTGTCAACCGGCCAGTTAACAATCATTATTCTATGGGTGGCACTCATTTTTTGCAAACCTGTCATTTGTTACTTAACAGGAATGCTCCTTCATACATTTGACCGGAGCTTAACTTGCTGCTCCGAAGTTACTATAATTCTTGTTCCATCAGCTTTATATATGTATCCTATCACTTTTATCAGCAATTTTATATTTAATAAAATGTCTTGATTCTATAATTTTCTTACTTGTTTCCTATAGGGAAACACAGAAAAACAAAGAAGACGGACAATTTATTCTATTTTCTTTTTTACACTATCTCCTATACTTAATATATAGATTCCATATTAGTATTTGCGAAACTCATGGGATTTTACAATTACTTATACAAATCTTATATTAAAACTAAGGAGGTATCTTTTTTATGACACAGGTTTTTCAAAACCCCATATTAAGCGGTTTTTATCCTGATCCTTCCATTTGCAGGGTGGGCGAAGACTATTATATGGTAACTTCATCCTTTGCCTATTTCCCGGGACTCCCCATTTTCCATAGCAAAGATTTAGTCCATTGGGAGCAGATAGGACATGGAATCCACCGTGCCGATCAACTGGATTATAAGAATTGTGAAATGTCACTTGGCCTTTGGGCGCCGACCATCCGATATCACGAAGGTATTTTTTATATTATTAACACCTTTGTTTCCGGTGGAAGGGAGGTATACAGAGATAACTTTATTATAACTGCCAGGGATCCAAGAGGCCCATGGAGTAATCCGGTATTTATTGAAGGAGCCGATGGCATTGATCCGAGTCTCTTCTTCGATGACGATAATACCTTATGGTATACAGGTAATTACATTAGCGACGATAAACTTTACGAAGGACATCACGGAATTTATTTGCAGCAGCTCGATCCTGATACCTTGCAATTCATCGGAGAGAGGAAGAATATCTGGGACGGTAATATTTCAAGAAGTAAATGGATAGAAGCTCCTCATTTATATAAAATAAACGGTATGTACTATTTAATTACAGCAGAAGGTGGAACCTTCACAAATCATAGCGTTATGATGGCCAGATCCACCCAGATTCAAGGAGAATATGAAATCTGCCCAAGGAATCCTATCGTAAGTCACAGACACTTGCCTCTTCTGTCGGATATCTCCGTAACAGGACATGCTGATATTATCCGGACACAAAATGATGAATGGTGGATGGTTCTACTGGCTGTACGTCCTTATGAGGGCTTCCATTACAATACCGGCCGTGAGACGTTCCTTATTCCTATTACCTGGGCAGAGGATGGATGGCCATTGGTCGATAATCATAATGGACTGGTAAACATAACCGAACGCAGGCCGAACCTTGAAGATTATCCTATGCTTCCCCCGGATCCATGCGATAACTTCGAATCCCCCACCTTATCTTTGCTATGGAATATGATTCATCAGCCTACGAAAACCTTTTATTCTTTGGCAGATAGACCCGGATATCTACGGCTATCTTTATCCCCGGAAGTGATAGAAGAGATCTCATCCCCGGCACTCATAGCCAGGAGGCAGCAAGACCCTAGCTGTACGGTTAAAACAGCCTTCGAATTCACTCCCTGCAATAAGGATGAGGAGGCAGGAATTGTAGCTTTACAGGATGACAGATATAACTATATATTTACCAAAACACAAAAGGATGGTAGTCCTATTTTACGATTGTCGAAAACAGAAGCAGGAAACCGTACCATTATCAAAGAAATCCCTCTTTCTTCCAATGAGAAGCTATATTTAACCGTGCATTGCAGCACGTCAGCTTATCATTTCTATTATGGATTGGATGAGAATCAAAACTTGCTATTTATGAACAACCTTCCCGCTTCTCTTTTAAGCTCCAACACTAATGAAGGCTTCACGGGTGCATATATAGGTATGTATGCGAGTTCCAACAGGCAGGATTCAGAGAACTTTGCAGATTTCGATTGGTTTCACTATTATAAATAATCAAAGAACGGTACCCCGATTATGTGACACAGACTTTTTTCTGTATCTAACACATCAGGGTACCGATTCTTTTTATGACATCTTTACAATATTTCTACGATACTTTTATAACACCTTTTACAATATCCGCTTTATTTTCTACACAAGAATTCAGGGCATCCTGAATATCATCCAGGAGAAATGTATGAGTAACAATATCCTTAATATTAATCTTACCGCCTGCAACCGCTTCAATTGCCATCGGATAAATGTTGCGATAACGGAACACTGATTTGATGTTCAGCTCTTTATCAAGTACGGTACCTACGGGAAGTGTCATCTCTCCATTTGCGCTATATCCTACCAATACAAGATTGGAGCCTTTCTTCGCCGACTTAATCAACTGCCCTGCTGTTATCTGAGAACCTGCAGTCTCAATTCCGATATCCTGGCCTTTTCCACCTGTAAGCCGTAGAATTTCCTGAACAGTATCCTGCGTCCCGCCATCGATGACGGCATCTGCCCCTAATTCTAGAGCTTTATCCAATCTCTTCTTCACTACATCCACAACGATTACTTTCGATACTCCTTTGGCTTTCAATGCGAGCAAACTTACCAAACCGATACATCCTGCACCTGTTACTACCGCTGTCATACCAAGGCCCGCTTCTCCTTGATTCGCCGCATGAAGTCCAACAGCGAGCGGTTCGATTAGAGCTCCTTCCATGGAAGTTACATGCTCCGGAAGCTTGAAACAAAGATTCGCTTCATGAGCTACATATTCCTGAAATACTCCATCTACCGGAGGAGTAGCGAAGAAAATAACATTGTTACATAAATTATATTTTCCCGATTTGCATGCTGCACATTGTCCGCAAGTCTTACCCGGTTCAAGAGCAACTCTATCGCCTACCTTTAGATGCTTTACCTTTTCCCCGATTTGCGCAACAATTCCCGCCGCCTCATGCCCGAGAATAAATGGAGTCTGAACAATAAAGTCACCGATTCTTCCCGCTTCATAATAATGTAGATCAGAACCACAAATACCCACATACTCGATTTTCACCAACACTTCATCCGCTTTTGGAGTAGGGATTTCTTTCTCCTGTATCTCTACTTTTCTAATGTCAGTCATAACTGCTGCCTTCATTACCTTATTCATCGCTCCTTCTCCTTTTTATGATACACTCCTGATTTTTTCTTTCAAAGCTTCTATATCTGCTCTATTCACTAAGAAATTCTCGATTCCGTTTACCGACAAAACAGCATACTCAGAATCATATTCCCGATATTCCACCACAAGATCCGGCATGTCAGCTATATTTCTCACGAACTGAAGGCTTAGCAAAGCATCTTTCTCCTGATCCACTTTACTTCGTTCCCCTTCTTCGATTTCCGCTTTCAGCAATATACTAAGCAGATCAGTATATAAGGAACGGTATGTTTCTTCCTTCGGATTCCACCGATATTCCCCGCTATCCATATTGATGATAACCGTATCTACCGTGTCGATATTGGCAACTGCACTAATTTTTAGAATCAAGCCAAAGGTATCTGCGCCTATAATTTCATCGATTTCTTTCCTAGGAACTTTATAGATAATCTGTGGGGCATCTTGATAAGCTGCGTAATAATCATCCTCAGCTTCACATAATAACAGGGTAGCTGTACTATCCGCATTAGCCATATAAGCATTCTCATCGTCCCTGCCACCGCTGCAATACTCCCATGTAATTTTTAATTTCCCAGCCTTAAGCTCGTTTATAATATCCTCTGGGTACTCACTTACCGCTTCTAACTCCAGGCCTTCTATTTTATAGAATAATGCGAGCAACGCCTCCGTATCGACAATTGCTTCTTCTCCATAGGGAACCGATATCTTCCAATACTCATAGGTACTTTCATACTCTCTTGGTTCATATGCAATATCCAAAACTTCTGCTTGATTCTCCACGATGGATAGCTTGCGAATCCCTTCCGCAATAAAGTTGGGCAGCTCTTGTTCCACATGTTGTACCGTCTCAGTCTGCTGTTTTTGTACTGCATATTGGTCTCCTGAGCAGCCTGTAAGCAAAGCTGTAAGCATAAGCGTTGTAAATACTTTCATGCATTTAGCAAAGACTTCTGTTTTCATCGCTTTCATTTGGTGCTTATTCATTACCGCCTCCCTAATATAACCAAAGTGTATTTCGCCCACTCTCGCGGTTAAATAACGAGCTTTCATCTGATATAAAATAAAAGCTATTCTGCCCGGGAATTCCTAAAATAGAAATTCCTTCTTTGCCATTATAGCATTTGGACAGAATAGCTCCTATGTAATAAAATGTCTTTTTTCTATAAATTACTATCTACTTTACGGATACTTTCCCTATATTGCAAAGGGGACATCCCCGTCTGTTTTTTAAACGCTAGTGAAAAATAATTAGTATCCCTATATCCTACATCTTGCGCAATCTTTCCTATCTTTATATTCGTTGCTGCCAAGATATACTTTGCCCTTTCAATCCGTTTGCGAACAATATATTCGTTGCAGCCTTCATTGCACACTCGCTTAAACAATCTGGAAAAATAATTAGGACTCAAATAAAAATATTCGCTGATTCCTGCCACTGAAATATCTTCCGTTAAATGCTCATTGATATATCTTTTAGCCGAGACCACTAGTTCATGAGCATCATGCTCTTCTATTTTCAGAATATTTTCCAAAAATGCTTTTGTAATTTCATAATTCTCATTCCGATTGGCACTGAGTAATGCCCCTAATAATGCATTCAGCTTACTATCCGCATTTTCGCCCGATTCCACCACATAGTTGAAATAAACGGATGATGCTATTTCAAAACAACATCTTCTCACATACTGGTCTGTTATATTATAAGAATTGGTCGCAGCACAAAAGGAATCGAATATCCTAACCACCTTCTCCGCATTTCCCATATTTTCATTTAGATTATTCTTTAGTTCCGCATAAACTTCGCGGAACATATCCAGCTGCCCTTTCTTTCCTTTGTATTCAATCAATGTCTTATAGCCGTCTTTTTCCTGATTCCACAAATAAAGAGCATCGTTATAAGAAATCGCCGCATTCTCAAAGCCTTCCACTACGCTTCCCATAACTACCCGAATGCGAACATTGACTTCTTCGTGAATGAGCTTTGTAAAGTTATCCACACAGTTCTCTAACTCATCGCTTTTCTCACCTTCAAAGAGAACAAGTAAGATACGGCCGTTATTATCCTCAAAGGTAATTCCCTGTTTTCCTGCATCCAAATATCCGATCAAAAGATTCTTAATCGTAAGTAAAGATAAGGATTCACTTTCCCCTTCCCTTATCCCTCCCGCATAAACAGAAGGTATCAATATAGCGATGCGCAGCTTCGTATCCTTTGCATAATGATATTTCTTACATATTTCATCTGCAATCTCTTTCGTCCCTTTATTCACAATAAGATCTCTCATCCACGATTCGAGACACATTTGTTCGGATGTTCCTGAGATTCTGTTGATATGAACCTGTTCCTCTTCCAACTTTATTCTGCTTTTCACCGTTTGTACCTGTTTCTTAATAGAATCTATCAGTACATCTTCATCTACCGGCTTCAACAGGAAATCCTGTACGCGCATTCTAAGACATTCTCTCGCATAGTCAAAATCATCATATCCAGTCAATACAATGATACGGATATCCTCTTTGACCTTTCTCACTTCACTGATAAGCTCGATTCCTGTCATCTCGGTCATCCGAATATCCGTTACCATAATATCTATACTTTCCTGTCCCAATACTTCCAACGCTTCTCTACCGGATGCCGCCGTGAATACGTCCTGAATTCCCAACACATTCCATGGAATCGCAGAACGAATTCCCATTCTGATCATTTTCTCGTCATCTACTATCAAAGCTTTCATCATTCTGTGAATCCTTTCCTCTTGTATAATGTGTATTAGGAATCAGCACTTTTACGGTAACGCCCCCTTTAATATTCTTCTTATAAGTTAAGCCATATTTTTCACCACAAAATAGTTGGAGCCTGCGATTGACGCTTCTGACTCCCCACCCAAACTCTTCATCGAATACCTCAATCGACTGATTCATTTCTTCCACTCTGTCCTGCGACATCCCGGCACCATCATCTTCCACATAGATTTCGATATCAGGAGATATATCCAACACCCTTATTATTATGTGTCCTTCCCGCCCTTCCGTGGACTTTATACCATGATAAATAGCATTTTCCACTAACGGCTGCAAAGTCAACTTCGGAATTGCTACTTTTTCCAACCCCGGCTCCGCTATAATTTCATAATTTAAGATCTCACCATACCTCATCCTCTGTATATATAAATAATTCTTGACATAATCCAGCTCCTGCTGCAGCGTAATAATATCTTTCCCTTTGCTCAAGCATGTCCGATAATAAGTGGCAAGTGCTTTTACCATATTGGAAATATCCCGATTTCCGCTTACAACCGCCTGCCAATGAATACAGTCTAATGTATTATACAGAAAGTGCGGCTGTATCTGAGAATGAAGGGCATTCAATCGCATTTGATTCATTTGATATTCTTCTGCCTTCACCTGCTCCATCAGTTTGATAATCTGATCCATCATACTATTGAAGCCTTTCTCCACCACCTTCATATCCGGGGCATCATCTTCTATAGAGACCCTTGTCTCCAACTCTCCTTCCGATACCTTTTCCATGGCCGTGACAATCTTCCCCCATGGCTCATATGCCATTTCTACCATTTGCCTCGCAATACGGATAAACAAAACAATAAGTCCTCCCAGTAATAGCAATAACAGCATAACTGTCCAAACACTATCTTTGGCAAGCTCCCACCAGCCGATATGGGTCACATAATAGAAATCCCAACCGCTTAGCTTCTTATATATGATAATTCCTGTGTTACTCGATATTGTTCCCTGTTTGCTATTGTGAAAGTCCAAACCTTCCAACTGCTTTCCATTGCCTTTCTCATCCATGGGCATGATAATATGACCATCTTTATGGACAAAAAAGGTATTTACCGCGAATTCTCCGCCTACGTTCTTATCAGACATAAGCTGCTGTAAGTTCGCGTCATTGATGTTGATGCAAAGAGTTCCTAACCGCTCATCTATCACAGAGTTGGAATACAGTGGATAATAAATACTTAGCGAATACCTATCCTTCATACTATAAGACTTCGACCAGACCATTCTCATTACATTATTCCGCATATTAATACTATTGTTGTAATCATCGTAGATCTGCTTCTTATAGTCAGGAAGCCAATTAGGTATGGCATTTCCCTTTATTAAAAAACCGTCATCTTCTTTCATTACAGAAATAAAGTTAACATTCCTGTTCATATTGCTTATGCTATCGAGAACACTATATGCATTCTTAATTGTTTCCTGTTGGTTTTCTTCTTCCTTTAAGTATGTCTGTATATGATCATTTAAGTTCACTGACCATATTAGATCATAGTATTGCATAAAATTATTTTCCGTATTGGCCGTCATAGCATCTACCTCTTTCATGGCCATCTGGGTAGATTTATTAATCAGCGATACGATAGTCGAAACAGCCGACACAAATATAATAAGAATCGTAGAAATAATTAAGGCTCTCGTCATAAACCGTATCATCTTTTTATCGAACGGCAAATTCGTATTTTCTTCTCTTTTCATGCTTGTCTCCAACTTATATTGTGAGTACCTTGCACCGACGGGCTTTATATTTTTGTCAGCAGAACTTCACAGGAACCTTCTATCTTACAGATTTTATCGGATTTGGGCAAAAAGAGACTTTCTCCCTTCGAAAATTCCATAGCCGGGTAATCCTGTTCCATAATTTCAATGCTGCCCTTACCTTTCAGGCAAACAACAGAACGGAAGGATTCTTCCGTCATAGGTATCTCCACGCAACCTTCTACCGAATACTTGTAACATTCGAAATACTTACAGCTACAAAGCAAGTGAGATTCATATTCCTCCTGTGTATCCACTCCAAATTCGAACTTTTGAGGCATATATGGCTGATAATCAATCACATTCAGCGCCTTCTCCACATGAAGTTCACGGTAATTCCCCAGCCTGTCCCGGCGTCCATAATCGTACAGACGATAGGTACAGGAGGAACTTTGCTGAACCTCACAGACTAATAATCCCTCACCAATTGCATGTACTGTTCCGGCCGGAATGAAATACACTTCTCCTGTTTTCACCGGTATCTTATTTAATATTTCTGTTATCGTATTATTTTCTATCCGTTCCTTCACTTCTTCTCTGGATGCTGCCCTGGCAAATCCACAATAAATATAAGCATCGGGTTGTGCATCCACTACATACCACATTTCATTTTTACCATACTCATCTTCTACTTCCAACGCATATTCATCATCAGGATGTACCTGTACTGATAATGGTAAAGCAGCATCTATAAATTTAATCAGTATGGGAAAACGAGGCAGGGACTGACACTTCCATCCTAAACTTTCCTTACCGATCTTCTCCAAGTATTCAGCAAATAACATTCCCTTATGCCGGCCACTCGCCACCGTGCTCTGTCCGTCCGGATGGGCCGACAATTCCCAGCTTTCTGCAACAATATCATAATCACAGTTTTTATGGTACATTTCTTTTAGTCTGATGCCCCCCCACAGATAATCCTTATAAGAAGGGTGAAGCTTCACACACGGTTCTAAATGATAACCAAGATCTGTCTCCGTAAGATCTTTACTTTCAATAGAGATCATATCATCCTCCGATACATTCTCTCCTACGGATACTTCTATAATAATAAGCGGTACAATTCCTATATTGGATACCTGATGTACTGTATTCCGACCGACAGCAATGACATCGTTCATTTCATAAGTACCGCTTACACCATCTAACTCAATCTTCGCGGTTCCGGATACGATGGACCAATGTTCGCTTCTTAACTTATGGCTATGGGCATATATGGTTTTCCCCGGATAAATAATAATCTTCTTCACCCGGTAATTCATCTCATCTACAAGAAGCTCATAAGTTCCCCATGCGCGGTATACAATTCTTCCACGATTGACAAACTCTTTAATCTGCGGCGATTCACGGATAATATCCTTTAGCTCGTCAGACTTCCCTTTTTCACCGACATACACCGCATCGGGTGTATTAACGATAAGTATGTCCTTCAATCCATTTGCCACTACTGTACTGCGATGACATTGATTGATAATCTCTGTGTTCTCACAGTGGTAGTCCACCTGTTTGCTGGCATCCGCTGTCTCAAGCTCCGTCGCTTTCAAGTCTTCCAGGCTTCCAATATCTTTCCACTTGAAGGAACAATGTACTACCTTCGCCTGCTTCGTATGTTCAAATACCGACTTCTCGATTGCTACCGGCGGAATCCCTCTTAATATCTCCTCCGTATAAAGAACATGGCTCTTTATATGCTTCCTTGCCTTATATGCCCTGCGGCATGCCTGTTCCAATTCGGGAGAATATTTCTTAAGCTCCTGCAGCATATTCCCTACGTTAAACATAAAAGTACCGCTGTTGACAAGATATTCTCCACTTTCCTGATAGGCAAATGCCTCTTCTCTATCGGGTTTCTCAGTAAACTGTAATACATCCTCTCCATCAAAACGAATATATCCAAACCGTTCTTCCGGTTCCTGAATCTGCATTCCAAAAGTTACGAGAAATCCTTCTTTGCTCAGTTCTTTCCCCCGAAGTACCGCATTCTTATATTCCTCACCCTCTATTAACTGATCAGTAGGCACTACGAGAACTGTTTCAGACATAGGAAACTGCAGGCAGGCAAGAATGATGGCCGCTGTCGTTTTACGCCCTAATTCCTCAAAAATACAGCTTTCTGTCAGTCCGTGAAATACACTTAGCTGATTATCTATAATGAACTGATACTCCTTATTCGTTACAATCACAAATTCATCGCAAAAAGGAAGATTTCTGGCGATTGTTTCCTGGAACATAGAATGAGTCTTTTGCAGTTTAATAAACTGCTTCGGATAGCTTTTTCTTGATAATGGCCAAAGACGATCACCGCGTCCCCCGGCAAGTACAATACATTTCATGGTAAAATCCCTCTTGTAAAGACAAATTTATTTAAAACAACTAAAATATATATGAAAATACTAAAAAAACTATAAACTTTTATTGATTTTCTAAAATATTCATGCTATACTTCTACATGAAGCATGTTTAGTCACCTAGGGTGACGACTCCAAATGTTAGGTCTTGTACCTAATGTGCGCGCCCCATCTTGTTCCCACAACAAGATGGGGTTTTGGATTGTATGGGATATAAACATTATATCGAAAACATCACTTCACCCACTGTGACCACTTCATTCGATATTCCTCTGCTGTCATACTCTCTCCATCCTGGAATAAGCGATAGAACAAATCTTCACTTTGAATCCCTGATTCCTCAATAACTTCTTCTATTGGTTTTATTGTAAATCGCAAAAGCTCCTTCGCTGCGGTAAAACGACGATTAATAATATAATCCCTTAAAGCGATACCATACATCTTTTGAAAATAAGAATCAAGTTCCTCCGCTTTCATCTGATATTTTTCTTCTAACGCTTGAATAATTGTCTGCCTCTGATAATTTTCATTAATATACTCTCTTATTTCCTTACATAGAGTCCTATAAGTTTCATACTCGTCCTTCTGATGCATTACCGAAAGAAGGCAGAAGTTCACTACTTGAAGTAGATACTCTCCACTCAGCAATTCCGACTTGAAATCCTTTTCCTTTTGACAGCTCATAAGATTATCTATGATTTCTGTTACTTCCTTCAAACTCGATGGCCTAAAAATTCCGCAGCCCTTATTATGTTCTACGAATAAATTAAAATATTCAGCTACTATATTACCATTGAAATGTACCCACATCAGTTCCCACGGATTCTTTTCACTGCTTTCATGAGAATAACTCATCTTACAGTTTATAAAAGCACAATCCCCTTTTCTCACTTCATAATCCATTCCATTAATGGTTATTACTCCATCACCGCTGAGCACACTCAGGAACAAATAAGAATCCAAATTTTCCCTTTGGGATTTATGAGGCTTAAGACTTTTGAGCTTTCCAACCTCTTGCACATATAAAAGATTCTTTTTAGCAAATGCCCCCGGCGTATGAAGGATTCGATTAGAATCTGTCACCCCTTTTGTCGTGAATAATGTACTTCCAGTATTCATAAGACACCTTCCTTATACCCTTTCTCTCCAATAATCTAAAGTCTCCTTAATGGTCTGCCTTAGCGGAATCTCCGGCTTCCATCCTGTCAATTCATTTATCTTAGTTATATCTGCTTCTATGATCGGAACATCCACCGGTCTTATCTTATTGTTATCTATTTTCACCTCGATATTCTTATCGGATAATGATATGATAAGATCTAAAACTTCCCTTATCGTCACCGCATTTCCACTACCGACATTGTATGTCTCCCCCGACTTTCCACATTCCATCAACAGTGCATAAGCGCGTACAACATCCCTCACATCAGTAAAGTCCCTCATGGATCTAAGATTTCCTACATATATCACCGGCTCACGCATTCCTTCTTCAATCTCGGCCACTTGCTTACAGAAGTCAGAAACAACAAAAATAGGAGCCTGGGCCGGACCAATATGATTAAACGCACGCACCATCATAATTTCCATATCATATGCCTGCGCATAAATACTTCCGAGCATATTCTGACATGCTTTCGTTGCCGCATAAATATTTCCGGGCCGAATTGTCGTTTCCTCATCGATCGGAATCTCCCCGGGCCTTATATGTCCATATTCTTCACCTGAACCTATCAGCAGAATACGCGGCTTATAATATAACTCTCTCACCGCATCCATCACATTAACGCTCCCTTTAATGTTAATGTCAATCGTCAATCCCGGATCCTTCCATGCGGTACCTACTGAACTTTGCGCTGCCAAATGAAAAATATAGTCCGGACGCACTTCGAATAATAGAGAAACTATCTCATCTTCCTCTAAAATATTCAAATCATATTCTTTTACTTTCTGTTCTTCAATACGCTGATAAGGAAGCTTAGTAACATATACTTCCATTCCACATTCTTCGTAAAGATACCTTGAAAGATAGCTGCCTACAAATCCCGCTGCGCCTATAATCAATGCTTTTTTCATCTCTCATACCATAAAAGGGAATCCCCTTTGGAATTCCCTTCTCCAATTTTGTCTCATTCGTTTACTGTTTTGTCGAAGCAATCTCTTTTTCAACTAATGTCATATCGTTTTTTACCATGCGTCCTACAAGCTCATCAAAAGAAATCTGGCGTTTCCATCCCAGCTCTTCTTCTGCCTTCTGAGGATTACCTAATAAAATATCAACTTCTGCCGGACGGAAAAAGTTCTTATTCACCTTTACAACAGTTTTTCCGCTCTCCTTGTCCTTGCCAATCTCATCTACGCCCTGCCCAGACCATTCAATTTCCATTCCCACCTTACGGAATGCAACTTCTACAAACTCTCTTACTGTTCTCGTTTCATTCGTCGCTATGACATAATCATCCGCCTCATTTTGCTGAAGCATTAGCCACATAGCATACACATAATCTTTGGAATGCCCCCAGTCGCGCTTAGAATCCATATTTCCCAATTCTAAGTATTCCTGTACCCCTTGCTTAATTCTTGCAACCGCATCGGTGATTTTACGGGTAACAAATTCTTTTCCTCTTCTTTCACTCTCATGATTGAAAAGAATACCACTGCAAGCATATAAATCATAGCTTTCCCTATAATTCTTAGTAATCCAATGTCCGTACAATTTTGCAACGCCATATGGACTCCTCGGATAAAAAGGTGTTGTCTCACTTTGTGGAATTGCTTGTACCAATCCGAACATCTCGGAAGTGGATGCCTGATAAAATCTACTGGAAGGCTTTACTATACGAATAGCTTCCAGCATATTCGTAACTCCTACTGCATCTATGTCTGCGGTCGCCAACGGCTGCTCCCATGATGTAGCCACGAAAGACTGAGCCGCAAGATTATATACTTCATCCGCTTGTGAAATCTTCATCGCGTTAATTAACGATACCACATCCGTCATATCTGCGTAGATAAAATGAAGCTTGTCCTTAATATGCTCTACATTTCCATAATCCACTACCGACTTACGGCGCATAATCCCATATACATTATATCCCTTTTCTAATAATAATTCGGCTAAATAAGAGCCATCTTGTCCGGTGATACCGGTTATTAATGCGTTTTTCATTTTAATTAGGTTCCTTTCATTTTACTCAAAATTCTAATAGTAAATCGTTATGAGTAATTTTATCGTCTTAACACCTTAAATCTTATCATTGGAATCTGGTATCGTATTTATTCGTTCTCAATAATCTCCTTGACACTATAAGGTTTATCAATATGAACTCCATAATATGTCTTGACTAAAATTTCACTCATTAAGCCGAATATAAATAACAACAATCCAATTATAATAAAAAATATTGTTAATAGTGGTAAAATAATATTATCCGACATCTCATAACCCAAAATAAAGATAACAATCGACCAGAGACCGCAGATTGCTCCTGCTACTAAACTAAGCATACCCGCTGCCCCCATCATATGCAAGGGGCGCACCGCATATTTATTCCAGAACCAAACTGACACCATGTCCACGAAGCCTTTTATCGTCCTTCTCCAATTATACTTTGTAACACCTGCAGTTCTCGGTCTATGATTAACTACTATCTCACCAACCTCAAAACCTTTTATTCTTAACAACGCGGGGATAAATCTATGTTGTTCTCCATATAAATTCATCTCAGCAAAACATTCCTTCTTATATACTTTTAACGAACATCCACTATCGTGAATACCATCCTTAACCAAAATTCCCCTTAAGAAATTTGCCCCTCTAGACGTGAATTTCTTAATCCACGTATCTTTTCTATTTTTTCTCCAACCCGATACTACATCTAACTTGTTTTCAAGCAAATAATCTAACATTTGGGGAATATCAGCCGGATCATTCTGTCTGTCGCCATCCAATGTAACAATGTAATCATATTTTGAAGCTTTAATCCCCACATCCATAGCTGCAGTCTGTCCAAAATTTTTACGCAACTTTATATATTTTAATGGTTTTAAAATTCTGCATATTTCATCTGTTCTGTCCGAAGATCCATCATTTACAAAAATTATTTCATATTTATATGCAGCCTTTTCACAAACTTTCATTATTTCCTCATGAAGCGCTTGCACGTTTCCCTCTTCATTGTATATTGGAACTACAATTGATACGGAATATGGCATATCTTTAATCTCCATTCTAATATTTTTTTATCCTCTTATAAAACGAGTCTTACTAAATCTTAAAATATTTACAATTGGATTCTGTATATTATTATATCACCTTTATTCTAGTTATGTAGTATATTTTAACAAATTTTTATGAATATTTCATTCTTGATATCTTAAAAAATAATCCCCAACTAATAATTATATATTTTTACTCATTAACTTCCTCTTTTTTTATAAAGACTAATTTTTTACTGAAGATATAGTTCAGAATAATAACGATTGCTTGCAAAATGTATTTAGACAAAGACTTATTAATGTTGCATAGTTCTACCAAAAAAATAACCCCCACATAATCCACAATACCTGTAAAACTTCTAGCAAATATAAATCGAAACATCTCCTTTAACAGATTTATAACACCATCTGTATGGTTATTAAAAACAAAAACTTTATTCGTTATATATGCAAATACTTTTGCTCCAACTAATGCAAAAATATTTGAAACCTTATAATCAAATCCTAGCTTTAAACCTAAATCATAAATTAAAATATTTACGAAGGTTGTCATTAGGCCAAATATAATATAGTTTATAAATTCTTTGTTTAGTATTCTTTGTTTAATAACACAAAATATCTTTTTCATGTAATCTTCTACTCTACCTTTTATAATGCGTTTTCTATTATTACATATATTTCTCAAAAAATCCACTTAATTACTTCTACTTTCGAATCTTTTCGGATTTATATACAAACTCTTCTAACTATATTTTATTCTTATAAAAGCGCATTAAAATAAAAATATATTGATGAGCAACAAATTTTTATATTGCATATTCCTTGTTAATCTCAACAATAAATATATTCTAATACTAAAAATAATAAAATTAATAAAACAAACTCTTTTTTATGGAAATATTATCCGATTACTTTATACTAACCCAACTAGGAAATTGACCGAAACAACTCAATTATTGTCACTTCCGAGATTGGTATCGATGTACTCCAATTCCCATCATCATAATGTTTATGTTACTGAATCGTATTAACTCCAGACAACAACATATCTACTGGTAAGAAAAACAATCCATCAGAATAACACATGCCGGTGTATACCTGAAACCTTTATTAATACATTGCTCTCATACCGTCCTGAAATCTGAAAAATACTTAGTGCAGAATAAAATACGATCGTATATGCAAACGCCATGGTAAGAAATAAGCTATCATTGCCTGTCCTATTATCTATTGTGTATTTATTATTCCCCTCTTTAATCTTATTTCTTCTAATATAATCAACATTATAAAACATAATACTCCCACAACACTTCCCACGATTCCAAGTATAAGCCCCGGAGTTCTAAATTCAAAGTGTATTTCATGAATACCAGGTCCAACTTCAATACCCATAAATCCATAACTAATTTCATGTATTTCTGATTCAATACCATCTATATTAGCGCTCCATCCTTCATGATATGGTACTGAAAAAAATAGCATCCCTTCTTTATCTGCATTTACCCTACCTGAAAAGGCATTCTGTGAAAATTTCACTAATTCAAATTGGTTTTGTTTTCGTTCATCAACATATTTTTGGTATATTAAATTATATACTTCATTTTGCTGTGTTTTATCACCGTAGCGAATTCTAAAATTCTTTATTGTATATTCTTTATTATCCCCCGCCTCCATCCGAAGCATAATAAAGTTTATTCTTGATTCAGTATACTGCAACTTAATTTTATTTTCCCCTTTATCAAGGTCAATGGTTTTTACTTCATAGCCTCCTGCCCCGTCACTCTTGACTACTTCCATTAACGAATCTTCACTTGAATACATTGAGAAATTAACTGTATAATCGTTTATTTCAAGTTCTTTTCCTAGAACAATGCCTACTGATGCTTGTGATTCCCCCAAAACTCCACGAAAACTATAGGTATTTGAAATATCTCCGTTTTCATACTCCATATTTAGATTATTCAATGTATAGTCTATGTCCCTCAAGACAATCGGGTACTTATCTATTTTATCGAAATCTTCCTCTAATTGTTCATTACAATAATTATATTTTTTTGTCACCTTATCATCATCTATAACAATACCGGATAACAATGCCAACGATTTCTGTTTAGGCTGCAAATTATCAAAAAATGAGCTAGGTATAACTTTATTGTATAGGAAGCCTATAGATAGCAAATTTTCATTGCGATATACTACGTAGTCTTGATTCTCACTAAAATGGCTATATCCATATAGTGAATTTTCTCCTATCTTCTTAATGTCATATTTATTTCCAATTAGCGATTCCAATGCAACATCATTTCTAATACCTCCAGAAATAGTTGTAGCCTTAATTGAATCCGGCTTTATATTTTTCAAGAAAAAGTAATAGGAAGACACCGTGGGATCATAAAATGAACTATCAAAATAATCTGCAAGCATTGGGTTACAATAATTCCAATATTCATTCGCTGTAATCCGATAAAATAAACTGCTATCTTTTTCTTTTATATTATCAAATACTTGCGTATTTTTATAAAGTTCAACCTTCATCTCATCTCCTGAGACTATTTCATTACTTCCTAAAAAATGGGTTGCAGTACTATACCCAAACACAGTAGTTTCAATGCAAATGAAGAGCAAAACAAACTGCATTCTTTCTTTTATTGTTAAATGTTTGCACGTTATTATATAAGTATAGAGAATCAATATAAAGGTAACCAATATTAATTGATTGAATCTTATTCCCAAAGTATTTTTTCTATCTAATATAAATATTCCCCATAGAAGTAATGAAAATATTAATGAGCTTATTTGCATTAACTTTTTATCAATATTATTCTCTATAATACTTTTTTGCAGACCCATCATGGATAAGGTAACTATTACCACTACAACCCAAACAGAAGATAACTTTATATGTTCCCACGCCACAAATGCATTAAGTACATATCTAACAGTAGGAATTGTAATATATACTCCTACAAAGCCTAATAGTAGAATAATTAACCTTTTTTGCCTTTTACAAGCCAATTTCACCGTTTGTGGTAATAATAATAAGCTAATTATACCTGTATAAAATAAAGGTGCGTTTAAATACTTACCACTATAATAGTTTATCGTACCAGCCAATTCCGTTTTAAAACTTCTTAAAAATGCGTATAACACAATTTCTAAATTTTCAATCAAACTAATTTTTTTAGTTGTTTCATCTAAGTCTGCAAATCTTGCTGATTTCAGCATTTGTATAATACTAGGAATCCAAACTATTGCTGATATCAATAATGCTATAAAATAAATTGGCAGGCACTCAATTATATAATTAATAAAATTCTTTTCTTCATTGCTTTTATTATATATATATCGGCATACAGTATAAATAAATATTAAAATACTATATAGATAAATATAAGTTATACCTCTCATTGTAAATATTAACGTCAAAGAAATTATGAGTAAGTATTTCTTTTTTTCTCTAAAGTATCGTTCCAAAGCCCAAACCAAAAATGCCGCATAAACTAACTCACTTGCATAATGATACCAATTCCCTCTTACGATCATTATGGCACATAGGCTATAACCTATGCTACCTATCATACAAGCATATTTATGCAAATTAATTTTATTTAAAAATAAGTACATAAATAATGCTGCTAATATTATCTTTATTAGTTGAAGCCATGCAAATGTAAACGGCATTATATCTCTTCCAAGTAATATTGGGATTATTTTAAATAAATCTCCATACTCCGCAATTGAAAATACCGACCCTAAGCCAATATTAAATGACCACATTGGCCAACCTTCATTTTTAAAATATTCTCCTAAATAAGAAAAATAAGGCCAAAATTGGTTTTTAGCATCATATACTGTTATATACAAATTTCCATCAAATAAATATGGGCTATATATAATCATTCCCAAAACACTTACAATTAGTATCGTACATAAAAGCATATGTTTATTAATGAATTCCAATATGAGATTTAATGAAAAATTATATTTCTTTATATGCTTTAGTAAAATTTCTATTATATAACTCAAGAACCATCCAATAACAAAAATAACTCCAAAAGTTCCCAAAAGCAATATTGCTATTTCAATTACATTAAAATTTTTTTCATAAAAATATGACAGGATTTTAATAATTATAATATGATGAACAAGAAAAATAGCATATGAATATTTTGCCATTATTTCACATAGCCTTTTAAGAATACCATTTATAAATTTTGACGTATAAACCAGTACAAAAAACATCATTCCACCTAGGATCATATTCAATACAATTGAATTCATTGCAATAGGAATCGGAACTGTAATGAAAATTCCTGCCCCTATTGCCGAAATCAAAACAAGATACCACTTCACGTCTTTTATATAGAAAATAAAATACATACCTAAAAGTGTATAATAAATACATACTACTAAATTTCTTGATACTATAACTTGGAAAGGATTAAAAGCAATTACAAGAATGTATACTACCGTTGCGACAATTCCTACTGTTTTAGGTGCTTTAATCATTGCTTTTCTCATGAAGGGAAAAAGAATATAAAATATGATAATCGCACCCAAAAACCATTCTCCGCATATATAATAATTGGGCACTAAATAAGAAAAATAGCCATCCATCCCTGCTACAGAAAGTAGCAATCTTATTTTAGGTAGATCAGGCATAAGCCCTAAAAACAAGTTCCAAAAAGTAAATATAAGATATACACACCAAAATAATGGATATACTCTTTTAAATCGGCTAATATAAAACTTTTTAATATTGATTGCATTTCCATAATTATACATTAGCTTTGCACCACTAATTATGAAAAATAAAATCACACCTATTTCTGCCCATGTACCATTTGCATACTTAAAAAAGAAAGCATGAAATCCGCCTATTTTAAAAGTATATTCACAATGATAATTAAAATGAAAACACACTATTATAATAACTGCAATAGCACTTATATAATCTAAATAAAAAAGCTTTTCTTTTTTATTATACATTAAATCTCTCCCGATTAATTTACTTTTTGGCTTTTCTTTTCCATTTTCTATAAACTTCCAGTATGTTATCTGGAATATTCTTTTTTATTTTAAACTTTAGCCAGACTTTCAAAGAATAGTCTTCAGTTAATCTTGCTATTTCCCGCTCCCTTTGGTCCAATAAATCTCTATGCGCCACAAACGCATCAAAATTCCAAACTACATCCAATAAATTTGAAGTATAATAATTTTCAAAAATTTTTAAATTTAATTCTCTAAGCATAAAATACAAATTTGTAACCTCAATATTAGCAAACTTATCGGTCATTAACCAGGCCGGATAATAACCTTCATGCTGAGTCACAAAACCATATCCTCTCTCAATCGCATGCAAAATAGTCCCATCGTTACCGTTCGGCTCTTGTGGAAAATCACTATATTTCCAGCCATAATCAATTAATGTTTTAAGGGCCTGAGGCCTAAACCAAAACATTGTTCCCAACGGTGCTATGGGGGCACGGTTAGGCTTTATATTTAAGCTTATACCCAACTTTTCCATTAAATCTAACGTGTTTTCATAATTTGCGGCCCATTCAGATCCTACCATCTGATAAAAATTCCCATGAGACGGTACCGGCGGTGTTAATAACCCTAATCGGGGATTATCATCAAAGGTCTTTATTATATTCGATACAAATTCCTTACTTGCAAGTATGTTTTCAAAACATTGATAAGAGAAAGATTCCCCATTACAATACGGCTCCATTTGTTTTGTCTTCTTATCATGCGCGTAACATATATAATCATAATTATATAAGTAAGGCGCACAGCCAACAAGTAAAGAAGATACATCCCTTCCTCTATTTTCAATTAAAATTATTTTTACATTATAATCACTTAGATCTTTTACCTTTTCTTTCAATGCCTTTTGAGTAGCTTCTAAAGGCGTGGTAATAAAAATATCTGTTCCACTAGGCATAGATTGAACATAGGAAAAACAATAGTCAATTAAATCAGCATAGTATATATGCATCATTAAAGCTACTTTTGCTGCTTTATTCTGCAACGGCTCTATCTTATACTTTTGAGGCAAAATATAGTTTAAATGCATGATTGTTTTAATTTCATCCATATTATTCAGCCGCAAAATATTGTCCCAAATCAAGTTTACATCATAATCAGTATGCTCTCTTAGATAATCATATGTATCCCTCGTAGCCTGTCCTACCGTGTCCGTCAACATATCATAATAATTTTGCGAGAAAGACTTTTGCTTTATTACTGGACATTTCCTGTTTATTACCAATTCATTCGACATCATCATTAAAGGGTATCTTGTGAACCCTTCCAAATCTGAAGTGTCCACATATACATCTGATTTAAAACCTTTTTCATTAAATTCCTTTGTAAATATAACTTCAAAAAGCCCGATTGCTTCTCCATATGTATTTATTACAGGTAACTCATCCCACACTTTCTTATATAAGCCAGTATTCCCCATACTCTTTCGTATAACAAGGAAACTGGACTGAATATGTTCCGGTATATATCCATATTTACATGTACCAAAACAATCATATGGAACTTCATGATGTTTGGTTATTCCCCAAAAATCTACATCTCGTTTATTCATAGATGCAAACATTTCATCAAATGGATAAATAGGACCATAAAGAGTTGAATTTACTAACAAACATTCATCATATGTGTCTAGCACTTCCCATGAAATATGTTTTATACCTGCTGAATATCCCGTAATATCATAACCTTCATTTTTACGAATTAAAAGATCATCTGCAACCTGTTTAAATTTATGCTTTCCCTGATCATTAACATCCCCATTTATTACCACTAATAAATGCTCAGTAAATCTTTTCAATTCCTTCAAAAAAACGATTGCATATTCATCTACAATTCCGTCTTTATCATGGAAAACATAAATTGCTACTCTTTTAGCTTTTTCATTATTAAATACCATAAAATTCTCCCTATTTTTTGTGTTTCATAAGCGATTTGGCTAATTGTTTTAATTCTCTGACAAGTATTAACAGCCTATTTGAAGATTCCAATTCAGTTATCCTATTTTGTAACTGTCTGTTATCATACTTCATTTTTTCTATCACATATATTGCCTGATTATAACTGCAATATCCTAAATAATCCTCTATGCTTAAGTTCAGCCCATGCAGAAAGGTAAACAAATTAGTTAGCATAATATTAGAATACTTTTCATTTAAAACAATCGCCGGATAGTATCCTTCTTCTTGAGCAACCAACGAATATATCCGCTCTACCGCATGAAGCAAAGTTCCATCAACACCATTAGGCTCCGCCGGAAAATCGTTATATTCCCAATCTGCATCATATAGCCGTTTAAGTGCCGGCACCTTAAACCAAAACATCGTCCCTAATGGACAAATGGGTGTTTTATCAGCACTAATCGGTATTGCCAGCTTTAATTTATCCGCCAAATTCCTTGTTATATCGTAATTATTTCCCCAATCAGCATGTCCATACACTGCAAAGTAATTTCCATGTAAAGGATAAACTGGAGACAACATTCCAAGCCTTGGATTATCATATAAAGTACATATAATATTATTTACAAAATCCTTTGATCCTATCGTATTTTCAAAGCATTGAATGCCAAAGTCATTTCCAATAGATCCCGGGGTAAGCTGCGCACTTTTCTTATCATGAACAAAACAAGCATAATCATATTTGTCTATTATATCCTTTACCCCAACTAATAAAGAACTTACATCTCTTCCTCTATTTTCAATTACTCTTACTTCTATATAGTTCCACTTACTATTTGAAAACTGCAATAAAATCTGTTCTTTTTTTAATTCACTACTTGTAGTTATGTATAAGTCCGTTTTATCAGGCATTGACTGTGCATATTGATATGATGTCTCTAACAGATCCATAAAATAAAGGTGCATAATCAATGCAACCTTTTTTTCTTCCAATATGCTTTCAGTCTTTTTAATGTTGCTCTCATTTTTCTTTAAAATATAATTTAGATGTAAGTTATGATGAATATCTTGCTGATTCCCACATTTCAAAATAGAATCCCATATTAAATCTATATCATAATCCGTGAATTGAGATAAGTAATCCAAAAGCTCCCCTGCCCCATCTCCAAGCGAATTAGAAACAGCTCCTTCATAAGAACCAATAAAACTTTCCTGAAGAAAAAAGGGAGAGTATTTATATTTTATCATATCTTTTGGATTGTATAATAATGGATTATAATATAGATTTGTCAAATCGTCAGAATCAATAAAAGCGCCTAATTCTATATGTTTTTTTCTTAATTCTTTAGAAAATACCAACGCCTTATTATCAATCCATGAATGATTTTCATCCTTAACTAACTCCAGTTTATCAAAAATGGTTGAAAGGCATTTGTTTTGTAATATTTTCTTTTCAAATACGATGAAATCTGCACATAAATACTCTTCTTGAAGGTTTTCTCCTGAATAGTCCAGATAGTTCATTGGTGTCGGATTTTGCTTTGATAAACTCCAACATCCCAGCTTTTTTTTGCTCATAGCATCCATCATATTATTTATGTTACAAACAGGCCCCATTATATTATCGGTAGCGCATAAGACGAAATCTACATTGTTCAAATTATCCCATCCTAGAACTTCAAATCCCCTTTTATACGCATCCCATGCATTACTAATAGAACTGTCAACTATAGCCGCCTCAATATCCTTATTATACTTGGATATTATTAGTACATCATCTATATACTCCTTCATACACTTTATAAAATAAGAAGAGTATTTTTCAAGTTGCTGATTTGTAGTAGTCACATAATATATCAACCATCTTTTACCGTTCATGATTTTGTCCTTTTTCCTTTTCTTGTATGCGAGCCTCAAGTTGTTTTGAATAATCACGGCTCATTTCATATAATTTATTTATTTCTATATTTTTATTTTCTAATTCCTCTATATAATTTCTTTGATTTTCAACTTCCTTACTAACTCGCTTTAAACTTTCTTCCAATTCTTCTATATAACTTTTTTGGTTCTTAATTTCTTGATTTATTTCTTTTATACTACTTTCTAACTTTTCTATATAGTTTTTATATTTCTCTATTTGTTCACTTGTTTTTTTCGAATTGTTTTCCAATATTTCTATATAGTTTTTCTTTTTTTCTATTTCTTGACTTGCTTTTTTCAAATTATTCTCTAATTCCTTTATATACCTTTCCTGTTCTTCCTTAACCACCTCGATATCTTTATTGCTCTTGGTCAGCTCCTGCAAATAAATTAATGTTCTATTTAATTCCCCTTGCTCTTTTTTAAGCTTTTCTTTCATTTCTTTAATGTATTTATCCTGTTCTATCGGCATATATCTATTAGCATCCATTATCAAAGGTGCTGATAACCCTTGTGCAAATTGCGAAGAAGTCATACCTAAATACTCATCAATTGACACTTGACAAATCTTATTATTCATATAATCATAAATCTTTTCATACGCCACAACTTTTCCAGCTTCTGATAACAAAAAATAATTTAAGTATAAAATGATTTTTTTATACTCAATTACTTCTTCCCGATTATAGTCTTCGTTATTAATAAACTTTGAAAATCCATCCATAAAAATTTCATTCGACATGTTATCAAAGAATTTTTTACATACTAAATAGTATTCAAAATTAGTCCGATTAGTATTTTCTAAATTTGCGTTACTTGTATTTTTTTCCGCTCCACAAAACCAACGATAATTTACTAAACGTTCATTAATAACATAAACATTACAATATTTAAGAATTCTAATAAACAGCTCATAATCCTGAAGCTGTTTTAAACCATA